>JAQGOW010000061.1 GCA_028293405.1 Verrucomicrobiales bacterium | reverse complement strand
ACTTTGAGCAACCCTTTCGCACTGCCAAACCGAGGCTTGTTCTTTTTGGTTGGCGCGCCGCTTGTTGTGGCGAGAAGCTCTGTCAGCTTAAGAAGGGCGTCCTGGGCTGATTCGGGAAGCGTCTGAGCTTTCTGCAAGATTTTTTCCGCAGTGCTCACGTTTGCAATATGTTGGCCGTCGACTGGGTTGACAAGGGGATTTAGTTACCGTTTTCCAATTGGAACGAACGGCCTCGTTGCGTGGCCGACGTAATCGGCGGTCGGGCGGATGAGGCGATTGTGGGCGCGTTGTTCGAAGATGTGGGCGCTCCAGCCGGTGATGCGAGCGATCACGAACAAGGGCGTAAACATCGGCGTCGGAATCCCGAGGAAGCGGTAGGCGCTAGCGCTGTAGAAATCCAGGTTCGGGAACATTCCTTTTTCGCGACGCATGACGGCTTCGAGGCGTTCGGAAACGGGGTAGATGACTTTGTCACTGGCGGCTTCGGACAGTTTTTTGGACCAGACTTTGATGACGTCGGAACGTGGGTCGGCTTTTTTGTAAACGCGATGGCCGAAGCCCATCACGAGTTTCTTCTCGTGCAACATCTGCATTAAAGCTTTCTCAGCTTCCTCCGGTGTTTGGAACTGTTCGATTAATTCCATTGCGGCTTCGTTGGCGCCACCGTGGAGCGGGCCTTGCAAAGCGCCGATGCCGCCGGTCACTGCGGAATAAAAATCCGCCATGGTCGACGCGATGGTCCGACAGGTAAAGGTGGAGGCGTTGAATTCGTGTTCGGCGTAAAGGATCAGCGATACGTCCATCGCTCGAACGTGCAGTTCAGGAGCGGGTTTGCCGTGGAGCATTTGCAGGAAATGCGCGGCGATGCTTGGTGCGTCGATGGCTGTTTCGATGCGCTTGCCACTATGGGTGAAATGATACCAATACAGCAACATGCCGGGGAAAAGCGCCAGGAGGCGATTGGCAATGGCGAGCTGATCGTGCGATTTGGTTTCGCGTTCGAGCGTTCCGAGAGCAGAACAACCGGTGCGCAGGACATCCATCGGATGCGCGTCGCGTGGCAGTTGTTCCAGGACGGTCTTGAGCGGGGCAGGGAGGCCACGCAGACATTTCAGTGTGTGGCGGTACGAGTCGAGTTGTGATTGGGTCGGCAGTTCGCCGTAGATGAGCATGTAGGCGACTTCTTCGAAGGTGGCTTGCGCGGCAAGGTCTTCGATGGTGTAGCCGCGGTAGGTCAGGCCGACGCCTTCTTTGCCGACGGTTGCAATTGTGGTTTCACCGGCCACGATTCCTGCGAGGCCGCCTGTCTTCTTAGGGTCGCTCATGAGTTCTTTCCTTTCGCAAATAGGTCGTCCAGCTTCGTTTCGTAAGCGTGGTAATTCAAAACTTCGTAGAGATCTTTGCGCGTCTGCATTTTGTCGAGGACGGCTTTTTGGGTGCCGTCGTTGCGGATCGTGCGGAAGACTTCCAGCGCGGCGGCGCTTTGGGCGCGGAATGCGGACAGGGGATAAAGGGCCATGCGCACGCCGGTGTCGGCGAGTTCTTTGGTGGTGAACAAAGGCGTTTTGCCGAACTCGGTGATGTTGGCCAAAACCGGGATGCAGATCGCGCTGCAAAATTGTTTATATTCGTCGAGGGTGGTGAGGGCTTCGGCGAAGATCATATCGGCGCCGGCTTCGTGGTAGGCGTAGGCGCGGTCGATGGCGGATTTAATACCTTCGTTGGCCGCGGCGTCGGTGCGAGCCATGAGGACAAAATTTTTGTCGGTCTTCGCGTCGGCAGCGGCTTTGACGCGGTCACACATTTCTTCGCGGCTGACGAGTTCTTTGCCGGGACGATGGCCGCAACGTTTCGCGGCGATCTGATCTTCGATATGCACGGCGGCGGCACCGGCTTTGATCATTTCGCGAATGGTGCGTTGAATACCGAAGGCGCTGCCCCAACCGGTGTCGATATCGACCAGTAACGGCAACGAACATGCGGCGGTGATGCGGCGGACGTCTTCAAGGACGTCGTTGAGCGAGGTGACGCCGAGGTCGGGCAAGCCGTAGGAGGCATTGGCGACGCCTGCGCCGGATAGATATATGGCGCGAAATCCAGAGCGTTCCGCGAGCATCGCGGTGTAGGCGTTGACGGCACCAACGATTTGCAGCGGTTTTTCCTGTTCGAGTGCGGCGCGGAATTTCGCCCCTGCGGAACTGCTGGTTTCTGGCTGCGACATGGGAGCGGTATTTAACCACCAAGACACCAAGAGACAAAGAAAGAAAAAGTTGGAAAAAACAGGTGGTAAAAAGTTACTGCGACTAGGTGCGACCAGGTGCGACTGACTGCGACTGGGTGCGACAAATCGCCGAGCAGTAGCACCCCAGTAGCACCCCAGTAGCAGTTGCCGTCGCACCGGGGCGACGCGGAGAAACTCGCGAAAAAAACGAGCGGCAATTAAGTGCAATTGACTGCAAATAGCTGCAATTTCGATCGTCGCGCGTATTTCGCTCCATGGTTCGGCGGCTTGATGGTTATTCGTTATTTCAACATTCATCGCACCACTTTACTTGAACCCGGTGCGGATGGCTTCTTAGTGAAACTCGCTTTGTATTAAGAAAGCGTTTGCTCGTCAGCGGGCGGCGATTCCGTGTTCTTTTTCGTAGTTCTCGAAGTGCCCGTAGGGTTCGGTGTGCAGTTCGGCATGGCCGTCCGCAAAGCCGTAGACTTTAGACCATTGATTGTCCGTTGTGCGTTGCATTCCTGATTCACGGACAACGATGGTATTGGCCGTGTCCTTCAGATCGGTGAGGGCACCGTGATAGACAATCTCGAAGGTGTTCGTGCCGGTAAGTTCGTAGCCACTCGCGTATTGTCCCAAGTCTTCGACTTTGTCCGGAAGGCGTCCGCTGTGTTCGTTGGCGTGCATAATCAACATGGTGACGATGTTGCGGCCGTCGTGAGCGCGGCCAGCCCAAGGCGGTTCCTGGTTGTCGTTGTTCGGCTGTGGGGTGGATGCCGTTGGGGTGGGGCGGGTTTGCCGGGTTCGGGCGGTTGCTTTGGCGTCGGCTGAACGAGCGGCACCGCGCAGTCGGAGCAGTTCATTTTGTTGGCGGTCGAAGGAAGTGTTGGCGTCTGCGAGCGAATTGGACAGACTGGCGTTATCGTCGGCAAGGCTGGCCATTTGTTTTTGCGCGCGCGCCATTTGCAACTGGGCGTCCGATTTTATTTTGCTCTCATGCACCAGAAACAACGGTCCTGTGACGGCGATGGCGACGATTGCTCCGACAATTGCGGCGTGGGTTTTTGTGAATGCCATAATTTTAATAGCGGTTGTTGCTGCGCCCGTGGTGATCGACTTCGCAAGCGCAGCAGTTGCAACTGTGATGGCCAGACCGGCTGGTGCGGCGGTGACGGCTTCGGCGGCCAAGGCCGTCCCAAGTGCCGCCGCGCTCATGCTGATGCCCTGGCGTTTGAGGGTGAGGTGAAGTTTTTGCAGCGCGCGATTAACGCGCATGCGGGCTGCGTCTTCGTTGCTGCCGAGAGTCGCGCCGATGGTGCGGAAATCCTGTTGCTCGAAAAAGCGCGCGATAATCGCGGCGCGATCTTCGGCGTCGAGATTGTTGATTGCGTCGTCCAGGACTGGAGCGACGGCGCGGAGGTTGGCTTCGCTGTGGTCTTGGGTTGAGTTCATAAGCGCAGCCTCACGTTCGCGAGCGGCGCGGCGGCGTTCTGTGCGAATAAGTTTTCCGGCAACGAAACAGGTGTCGCGATGCAACCAGCCGCCGAGCATGGTTTCGCGTGAGAGTTTTTGGGCATTTCGCGCTAGATCGATGAAGACATTTTGGCAGACGTCCTGAGCAAGATGTGCGTCGCCACCGACCATTCGCAACGCCGACGAATAAACAAAATCGATGTAGCGCGACACCAGTTCGCGAAAGGCGGTTTCGGAACCGTCCTTTGCGTATTCACCAAGTAATTCGGCGGTCTCACTCATTTCTGTAAAAGTAAGAACCCGCGGGAATTGAAAACCGAACAAAAAGTTTTATTGGAAAATGAACTCCTCTCCCCCGGCCCCTCTCCTCCTTTGGGAGGAGCGGGGAGTAAGAGCGTGCGGGGTATGAAAGGAACTTAACGGCTTGTTTAGGTGCGCGGGGTGGGGGTAGCATAGGATTGGAAATGAGTGTGCCATCCCAGGTCGTTCTCGGAGTCACTGGCTCCATTGCTGCTCACAAGGCTGCCGATCTTGCTTCTTTGCTTACAAAGGCGGGTTGCAACGTTCGCGTAGTGATGACAGCCGATGCGCAGAAATTCATTACGCCGCTTCCGTTCAAGACCCTTTCGCGAAACCCAGTCGTCACGGATTTGTATGACGAAGAGGAAGGTTGGAAGCCGACGCATATTAGATTCGCCGACGAAGCTAATCTGATGGTGATTGCACCGGCGACTGCGCAGACGATTGCGAAATTAGCGCACGGTTTTGCGGATGATGCGTTGACGTGTATTGCCTTGGCGCTGAATCCAGAAGCGAAGTTGTTGGTGGCTCCCGCGATGAACGGAAAAATGTGGATGCATCCCGCAACGCAGGAAAACGTCGCGACGTTGAAAAAGCGGGGCGTGCTTTTTATCGGGCCGGACAAAGGGATGCTCAGTTGCGGATACGAAGGCCTCGGACGGTTGTGGAACGTTGAGGAAATCGCGAAGCACGCAGTTGATTTGTTAGGCAAAAAAGCATGAACGTCCCCGGCGGGCAAATATTTTCAAAGCTGACCCGGTTGCTCGCCGCACCCACTGTCGAACCCAATCAGCGCGCCGCGCGCATTCTCGCGGTGGAAAAAGACATTGTCATGCCCATCAAAGGGCTGTTGGTGTTGATTCTTTTCGTTTGGTTCTTGCAGAACCATTCCTCGCCGGACGTTCCTGAAATTGCGTTGTTGAGCGAAAGCGCGCGACAGATGGCGTGGTCGTGGATTCGGATGTTTTTCTGGTTCTACATCGGGATCAATGCAGTGATGGCGGGGGTTTTTATCTCTGGCAGGCCTTCGTCGTTAAAGGCGATCCAATGGACGGTGTTTGGGATGGGCGTGCTGGATTGCGCGTTGATCGTTGCGCTGACGTTTTTGACGAATGGGTTCGACACCATTGTTTACTGGGCGTTCCCGGTGTTGATTTTGCGCAACGCGATGTCCATTCCGGTCGCGTTCCCGCAACTTGCGCTCAATGTGCTGCTCAGTTGTTGCTATGTATTCGGCGGCATGGCCGATAAAGCGGCGCGAATAGCGGACGGTGCGCGCTGGAATATTTTGCAGAAGATCGACAAGG
>JAQGOW010000536.1 GCA_028293405.1 Verrucomicrobiales bacterium | reverse complement strand
CTCACCGTTGCCGAAGGAATGGAGTCTGGAAGGGCGCAAGTTGGCGATCAAGAAGGCGTATCTGAACGGCAAGTTGAAGAGCAGCGCAAAGAATGACCCACCGGGAACATTGCCGAAAAGTTATACGAAGGACGCGAAGGTGATCGCCGAAAAACAGGCGGCGCTGGCGGGATATCGGATGGCCGATGAGATCGAGAAGCTTTTGAAGTGAGCGACTAAATTGCCTCTCTATCCTTGCAGCCCTTGAAGGTAGGCGAATACCAAATCCGGCAAAGCGGAACTGTAGCCGCCTTCTAGAATGCTGAAGCTTGGGACTTGGAATTTTCGAATGCGCTCGCCGAGCCATTGGAAGTCTTCATCCTCTAATGTTTCCTGGGCTAACGGATCTTTCGCGTAAGCGTCGAAACCGGCGGAGACGGCGATGAGGTCGGGTTTGAATTTTTCCACGTCGACGAAAGCGCGCTCGAATATGTTGTGATATTCTTCACGCGGAGTTCTAGGAGCCACAGGAAAGTTTAAACAATTTTCGCCGCGAGCTGTCTCACCTGTGCCGGGATACGCCGGAAATTGATGGATCGACACGAACAAACAGCCGTCCTGGCCGAGCAAAATGTCTTCGGTGCCGTTGCCGTGGTGGACGTCGAAGTCGTAGACGGCGACTCGTTTGAAGCCTTGGGCGCGCGCATCGAGAGCTGCGACGGCAATGTTGTTGAAGTAACAAAAGCCCATCGCCTGACTGCGGGTCGCGTGATGTCCGGGTGGTCGCATCAGGCTGAAACCCATTTCGCCAGAGCGCGCCGCGTGCAATGCTTGCAATGCGCCACCAACGGAGCGTCGCGCGTGTTCGGCGATGTTCGGGTAAGCGGGGGTGTCGGCGTCGAAGTCCGCTGCCGAAGAAATATTTTTGAGATGTGCGGGTGTATGTGCACGGAGCAAAATGGAATCATCGACAGGCAGTGGCTTGGCCCAGGTGACCGGGAGCGTGGTCTGCGAGCGGAGTTTGTCGAGGGTGCGCGCGACGCGTTGCGGGCGTTCGGGATGACCGGGCGAGGAGTATTCGATACAACGTTCGTCGGTGATAATTTTCATTTTGAAGCGAGTTCCGCAAAGCACTATACTTGTGACATCGAACTGAACAAGGAGTTCCAGACCGGCTCATGAAAGGGAAATTTTCACGCAGGAAATTTTTGTCGTGTTCGTTGTTAGCATCGCCTGCGATCCTTGGCGCGGACGCCGTGATGGTCGAGCCGCAATGGCTGAAGGTGAAGACCGTCCGCGTTTCAGAAAAGCCGACGCATCGCATCGTTCACGTCACCGATATTCATCACAAGGGCGATTGTCCCTATCTCGAACAGGTTATTAATACGATCAACAGCCTTAAGCCGGATGCGGTTTGTTTCACGGGTGATTTGATTGAGAAGTCGCATTATTTACCCGAAGCGCTTGCGTTCATGCGCAATATCAAGGCGCCGATGTATGGCGTGCCGGGCAATCACGATTATTGGAGCAAGTGCCGGTTCAGCGATATCGAAGAATGTTTTGTGAATTCCGGCGGCGCGTGGTTGATGGATAAACAGGTGCGCAGTCGCGACCGCAAATTGCATTTTACGGGCGCGACGTGTTTGAACTGGGGCAAGCCGCGGGTGCACCCTCCGCAGCCCGAGGGCAAGAACATCATGTTGATGCATTACCCGCTTTTTGTGGAGAAGCTCACGCCGCATAAGTTCGATTTGATTCTCGCGGGACATTCGCACGGCGGGCAGGTGCGAATACCGTTTGTCGGGCCGTTGATCGTGCCGTTTTGGGTCGGACGCTACGACATGGGTTGGTATGAAACGGACGCCGGGCCGTTGTATGTAAATCCAGGGATTGGCTATATCGCGACGTCGATCCGGTTTAATTGTCGGCCGGAACTGACGGTGTTCGAGGTTTGAACCTCGCCCCACCGATTAGAACACCCTACAATTTACCTGCATCCTGCAAGCGCTGAATCTCCGCCGTGTAACCTTGGCGAAACGTCGGGTACTTCAACTGGCAACCGAGTTCCATTCTCAGCTTGCGATTCAAAACCTTCTTCTGTGTCGCCGCGCGTTTGCTCTGCGGTGGTTCTGCTTCGGGATCGAACTCAGGCATGTTCACGCCGAGCGTTTCAGAAAGCCAACGGACGAAATGGATTTGCGGAACCGGTTCGTCATCGACCGTATTGTAAATTTCGCCACCGCGACCGTTTTTGAGCGCGGTTACGATGCAGCCCACGACATCGTCGCGATGAATCATGTTCAGGAGCTTATCGGATTTGCCGGGAAGCGGGTCTTCCTCCTTCACAACTTTATTGAACAAATGGCCGCGGTCGGGACCGTAAATGCCAGCGACGCGCATGATGATGGCCGGGAATTTTTTTTCGCGCATGGCTTTGAACAATTCGTTTTCGGCTTGGACGAGGATCTGCGCGGTTTCGGAAACAGGTTGCGTGATGCTGCCTTCCTTGACGAGCGAACCGTCGGTTTGACCGTAAACACTGGTGCTGCTGGTGTAGACGAATTTTTGCGGCGGCACGGCGCTAAGCCAGTCGATGAGGTTGCGCATGCCTTCGAGATAAACGCGTTGATATTCGGCGAGCCCTCCGTGGCCGGACGAGGTGGTGTTGACGACCCAATCGAAACCGGTTGGGAGTTGGTTGAGGCTCTCGCGATCGGCAATGTCGGCGATTAGCGGTTGGATGCCGGCTTGTTGGAGTTCGTTGGAACGATTGCCGGTTTTTGTGACGCCGGTAACCTCGTGTCCAAGACGGATGAGTTCAATTCCAAGAGGCAGGCCCACGTAACCGCAACCGACAATCAAAACGCGCATTGAGTGCAGTGTAGGGGACTAAGTAACCGTCTCAAACGACTTTCTTAATAAAAACCCGAATCAGCTAAGAAGCTTTTGCGGCGCCGCGAGGTACAATGCCGTCATGAATGTTCTCGAACCAACCAATTGCCCAATCAAAAAACGCGACCGATGCAACCGCAACACCGCTGCGACCGCACTGCGACTGGGGTGCGACTGGATTGCGCGCAGTCGCACCCAATCGCAGTCAGTCGCAGCCAGTAACACCCAGTCGCACCAACTTTTTTCACCCCTTTTTACGACCTCACAAACGAGCTGACGCTCAACAAAAGCCATTGGTATCTCGCCAATTCAGGGCTACATTGCGCGTCCGTGTTAGCACAAACCTCCAGCACGACACCCGCAGTCCGGACGCAAGTCCCGGAATTGCTCGCCCCTGCCGGCGATTGGGAATGCGCCAAAGCGGCGGTGGAGAATGGAGCCGACGCCATCTACTTCGGCCTCGAACGCTTCAATGCGCGCATGCGGGCGCACAACTTTACCGAGTCGGAGTTGCCGAAGCTGATGGAGTTTCTGCACAGCCGGGGAGTGAAGGGTTATGTCACTTTCAATACGCTGATTTTTGCGAACGAGCTTGCCGAGGCCGAGAAATATATCCGCACCATCATCGCGGCCGGCGTCGATGCCGCAATCGTTCAGGACGTCGGGATTT
>JAQGOW010000517.1 GCA_028293405.1 Verrucomicrobiales bacterium | reverse complement strand
GCGAACAACTGATTTCGCCTGACGATTTGCACCTCTACCAAATCGCCGACAACGCGAAACACGCCGTCCGCATCATCGCCCGTTTTTATCGCAACTATCACTCGAGCCGTTTCGTCAAAGACCAGCTCGTGTTGCGTTTGAAGAACGCCCCATCTTCATCGGCCATCGAAGCGTTGAACGAGGATTTTGCGGACATCATGACCGGCCAAAAAATCCACGTCATCAATCCGACGCCCGAAGAACAGGATGATAAAGAGTTTTTGGAACTTCCTCGTATCGCCTTCGGATTCGACCGTCGCCAATACGGACGTCTCCGCGAGATGATTGACGTCCTGAACAGCTACTAGGACCGCGGACGCTACGTCCGCATATTCTAGCGATTCAAAGCAGCCAGCACTTCCTTCGCATCTTGATTCTCCGAATCAAGTGTCAGGACGTGTTTTGCGTACGCCCGAGCCATGTCCGTGCGGTCCGTGAGCCCGCAATAGATCGCCTTGGTGAGACAAAAATCAATCATCGCTTGGCGCGCACCATCGCGGTCCACATCCAATCGGCCTTGAACAACCTGTTCCGCGCGCGACAACGGCTGTTCCGCCTGAATGTATTGCGACAAACTTGTCCCACGCTTCACCGCAATCGCCGCCGTCGCGACATTCGCCGTAAAATCATTCGGGTCCAACCGCAGTGCCGCGCGCAATTGTTCCTCCGCCTGCGCCAAGCGGTTCAACTTGAATAAAACTTTCGCATACAAGATGCGATTCAGCGTTGAATCCTTTTGCGCAATATTCTGTTCACAAACCGGCGCCGCTTCATCAAGTCGTCCCTGTCCGGCAAGCCCTGCGATCAACATGTGCCAGGCGCCCTGGCGAGTTGGGTCAAGCTGCACCGTCCTACGCAAACTTTCCAAACACCCACTGAGATCACCCAACAACGGCCCCTGGCAAAATGCTACCATCTCCATCGCCGCCGCCGCCGTTTTAGAATCACCGCTCTGCGCGAGACCTTGGAGCAGGGCGAGTTTCGCTCGAAGGGCTTTCTGCGTCGGATCTCCCATTTCCTCGAGCTTAATCATCTGCACGTGCGCCTTGTTATTCTTCTTAGCATTCGCAGAAAGCACTTCCATGATCGTCGCCGTCCCAATAATTCGCACATTCCTCGGTTCGAGTTGAAGCGCTTTATCCAAATCAGGCAACGCGTCGCTCGCGGCCAAGGAACGCTCCAGTTTGTTTTCGTCGTCGTCCTGCCCGCGCGCTTTCTCGAAAGCCTGCTTATAGAAATACTGTGCCCACTTGTGCATGGCGCGTTGCACATAAGGCATGGCCTCATTGGTCGAGCACGCGACCGCTTTGTCGAAACACGACGCAGCTTCGTCTAGTAACCGTTGCGCGCTGGCTAGTTGATCGACCGAAGGTTTATCACTCGTGGGCTTGTCGGCGGAAGGTTTGGCGGGGGCAAACTTCGTTGCTGTCTGCGTCTCGAGAAAGCGGGCCAAAGCATCCCAGCACGCAGCGTTCTTCGGTGCAATTTTCACAGCCTTGCGCAACACACTTTCAGTTTCATCCGCATTGCCCGTAGCATAGAGCGCTTCACCGAAGTCACAAAGTAGCGACGCCCGGTCCGGTTCCAGTTCAAGGCGCTTGCGGAACAGAGTTATGGATTTCAGGTAGGCGTTGCGTGATTTTTCGTAATCCGGAACGTCGAGATATAAGTCGCCGAGGCGAAGATAGCGTTCCGCGTCGGCAGGCGTGCCGGTGACCTTCATTTCAATTTCAGCAATGCGATCGCGAGCGAGCGGTTTCTCGATATCAAGTTTGATTCCGTACTTTGGATTGAATGACCAACCGAACGTAACCGTGACCATTGGCATGCGAGCGAGAGACCGGAGTTGGTCCGTGCCACTTTCTGGCGCCATCCCAAAAGCTCGGCCCGATACCGCGAAAAACACAAGCAGGCATTGAAGAAAGCGATAACGCACGAGTCCCGATGATAGCGAAGTTATGAATGCCCGTCGAGAAATCTGATTGAGTTAATGCATTTTTTTGTCACAGTCGCGCCATGCGAAAACTTTTCCTCTTGCTGGCTCTTGCGATCAGCGCCAAAGCCGCCGAACCAATCCACGCACTGTATATCACCGGCGGTTGTTGCCACGAATTCACTGCGCAAAAGAAGACGCTCACGGAAGGCATCGGCGCCCGCACCGATGTCGTTTGGACGATCGAGGACAAAGGAGAAACTGACGATAAGACTATTCGTTTCAGCACCTTCGATAAACCGGATTGGTATAAGGGCTACGACATCGTCGTTTACAATATGTGCTCCGGGAAATTCACCAACGTCGATTACATCGAGAAACTCGCCGCGGTACATCGCGAGACCGGTTTGCCGGCCGTTGTGATTCACTGCACCATTCATACATTTCGCGAAGCAAAAACCGACGAATGGCGAAAGCTGCTGGGCGTGACCTCCATGCGCCACGAGAAGCAACAGCCATTTGATGTCACTGTCGTAAAACCTGGAAACCCGATCATGAAAGGCTTTCCTGTCCACTGGCACGATCCGATGGATGAGCAATATGTCACCACGAACATTTGGCCTAATACCATTTCGCTGGCGACGGCTATCGGACACGGAAAGGACAAAGGGACCAACACCGTTGTTTGGGCGAATACTTATGGGAAAGCGCGCATTTTCGGCACGACCATCGGCCACCTTAACTCAACAATGGAAAAGCCTGAATACCTGGACATGGTCACGCGCGGATTGCTTTGGGCGTGCAAAAAGCCGATCGAATTCAAACATTAAACTGGGCAGCCGGTTTGGCGCGGGCTAAAACTTAAGCATGAACACCGCGCCAAAAACGACTCTCTCACGTCGCACAGCTTTCAAGCACCTCGGTGCTGGAGCACTTGCCTTGGGCGCACTTGGTGTCAGGCAGCGCGTTGAGGCGAAGGAAACCTACAAACCGAAGAACGGTCGTATTCGCCAATCGGTTTGCTGGTGGTGCTACAAACCGATGACGTTGGATGAATTGGCTGATTACGCCGTTCGCATGGGCCTCGAATCTGTCGAACTGCTACAGCCCGAACAACTGCCTGCCATCCAGAAAAAGGGCCTCACCTGCGCAATGGTTTCGTCGCATGGTTTTGTGAAGGGATTCGCGCACACTGAAGAACACGACGAATGTGTCGAAGTGCTCACAGACCGCATC
>JAQGOW010000499.1 GCA_028293405.1 Verrucomicrobiales bacterium | reverse complement strand
TGGCCGGTGCTTTTTTCGCCGTAGTTCGCGACGCCGTACGATGTGGCCCTAAGTTCATTGCCGGTTTTAGGATCGAGTGCGAGACAGATTTCCTGTTGGGCTCCGCCGATTTCGCGAAGCGTCATCGTCGCGGCGACGCCTTCGACAACCGCGAAGGAACTGAAGCCGCCGGGCGTCGGATGTTGCCAGAGTTTGGGCCGCTGGATGGAAACTTGGTGGCGATCGTCTCGGTTGAAACGCCGTTGCGCGTTGGGCCGAGGTATTGTGTCCAATCGGCAGCTTGGGCGCTCGCGGCGACGGCGAGGGCGAACGTGAGATTAAGCAATGGGCGCGGCATGATTTTTCTCCAGTCGTTGCAACAGTTCTTGCGTCAGCACTTCGTAGGCTGCTGCGCCGGCGCTGTATTTATCGTAGTGGATAATCGGCTTTCCGAAACTCGGGGCTTCGGCCAGTCGCGTGGTGCGGGGAATGACGGTGTCAAAAACGGTGTCTTTGAAATGGTCGCGAACGTCGCTCACCACTTGCGCAGAAAGGCGCGTGCGGGAATCGAACATCGTCATGATGACGCCGAGCAATTGCAGGCGCGGATTGATGCCGCTGTCGCGCACCTGATTCAGCACTCGATGGCTCATCGAGATGCCTTCGAGCGCGTAGTATTCGCACTGGAGCGGGATCAACAAATAATCGGAGGCGGCAAAGGAATTAAGCGTCAGGATGCCGAGCGATGGCGGGCAATCGATCAGGATGTAGTCGTAAGTTTTGGCGGCGATGATCGGCGCGAGGGCTGCGGACATCCGTTGAAGATGGTTCTCAGCGCGGGCGATTTCGATTTCAGCGCCGCACATGTCCACTTCGCTCGGGACGATGTCGAGTCGCTCAAACGCAGTCTTTTTGATTTTCTCGGTAAGGGTGGTTGCACCCAAGAGCGCCTGATAGGAACTGGCGCCTTCGATCTTGTCGATGCCGACGCCGCTGGTGGCGTTGGCCTGGGGGTCGAGGTCGATGAGCAGGACGCGTTTACCGACTTGAGCAAGGCATGCCGAGACGTTGACGGTGGTGGTTGTTTTGCCCACGCCGCCTTTTTGGTTGGCCACGGAAATAACTTTTGTCGGCACGTTGGGATTAAACGCCAATCGAGCGAAAAATCAACCACCGATGGACACCAATCAAGGACGCACTACTGATTCCGCGCGAACCAAGGAAGGGAGCGAAGGACGCGGCGGTTTGCCGCAGATCGAAAGGCGGTTAAGTGAGGAGGAATTCGCTTTGGGTTGGTTTGTGCGGGGGGCGAGGCGCGCCGTCGGGGACTAATGGTTTGCTTGCGGTGGCTTGTAGGGCAACGGCGTGCGGACGTTTGAAAAGGGTTTCGAGTTGCTCGGGTTTGGTGGCGGGGTCGAGCCAGATGTCGTAGTCAGCGGGTGCCAGAATGAAGGGCATGCGTTTGTGGAACGGGCTGACGACTTCGTTCGCGGCAGTGGTGATGATGCTGCAACACTGGATCGGCGATTTGTCCGGTGTGGTCCAGGTGTCGACGATACCGCCGAAGTAAAATGGTTCGCGACCGGGAAAGGTGAAATGAAACGGCGTTTTGCCCTGCCATTCGTAAAAGCCGTCCGCAGGCATGAGGCAACGACGTTGGAGAACGCTTTGGCGGAACGTTGGTTTGTTGAGGATGCCTTCGCATTGGGCATTGATGATCGGCGCTTTTGACCAGACGGGTTGTAGGCCCCAACGGATTTCTTCAGTGACGAGTTTTCCGCCGACAATGTGGATGAGGGGAACGGTTTGGGTCGGTGCGATGTTGTAGCGTTCCTTCAAAAATATCTGCAGCTCCTCGGTCGAGAATCGCGAGGCGAAGCGGAGTTGTTTTTTAGTTAAAGTGTATCGGCCGCACATGGCAAAGGCTAAGGGCTAAAGTGAGCGGGCCAACATTTATGCGCTCGCGCTCGCTGAATACGGTAGCAGAACGCGGCGGTTCCGCACGTCGGAAACAGACTTGCCATCGCAAATCCAGAGGTTCACTCTCGCAACGAAGAGAGGTTGCATGAGGACACGATGGATATTGCCGGTTTTCACTTCAATTTTCATCATTGTAGTTTTAAGTTCGTCCTCGTCGCGAGCGGCGGATGAAAAGGCCGCGTTAGAGAAAAAACGGGAAGAGTTGCGGGCCAAGGGATTCAAAACCGATCTATCCGACTTCAATTTTTCAGCGTCGCCAGAGGAGTTCAAGCGGTCGCAATCGATAAGGACGACGGATCCTCTTCTTTGGCGGCGAGCAAACAACCGGGGTTCAAGTGCGTCGTTCACCGGCTTAAAACTGCGCACGCTCGTCACGTCAAATACAGTGCTCGTCGTGTGGAACTTGCGCTCGCTCGCAGACCAGGATTCGCCCGAAACCGACTGGCAAACCTTGCAAGAAACTTTCGCGGAACACACGCCGCAATTGGATGAACTGGCGCAATCACTGGCAAAGGGGCCGTATGCATTCGACCTCCAGCCGCGTGCGGGCACATCCATGTTGTTGCCGCACCTGGCGCAGATCAAAAGTTTGACGCAAGCATTCGCAGCGAGGGAGATGTTGGAGTTGCATGAGGGCCGTTCCGCAGCGGCGTGGTCGAACCTTTTGACGGCGACGAGGCTGTCGACGCGGTGGCGCGTTGAACCGGTGGAAATTTCTTATATGGTGCGGCACGCATGCGCGACGATTGCGTTCGATGCCGCATGGCAGGCATTGCAAACCAACTGCTGGACGGACGAACATTTGCTCGCACTGCAGAAGGAGTGGGAATCGGTCGATTGGTTTCGCGGACTGGACGAGATGGCGGCGTTCGATGGGGCGTCGGCGGCGAACTTGTGCCAATTGGAACGGACGAACTCGCTCAGCTTACAACTTCCAATACGGGACGCGTTGCGCCATCCGACAGATGCGATCAATGAAGTGAAATATTATCGGCAGCAAAAGGATTATCAGGAGCACGGGTCTTACGAAGATGAGAAGGGTTTGTTGGAATTCTTTTACCAACGGCAACAAGACACGCGGCGCGCGCTCGAATGCAAAACGTGGGCAGACATGCAACGGTCGCCCGGCGTAACGAACCTTTCGGAATTTCAATCGAAGTATCGGTCGCACGTGCAGTCGCGACTGCAGATGCAGACAGTGCGGCATCGAACGTTCTCCTTGAATGGTCAACCGCAAACTATCATTGGTCGTGCGGCAGAGATGGAGTCGCGCGGTCGGGTGTTGGTTACGGCAGTTGCGTTGGAGCGATTTCGACTTCGGCATCACGATTATCCGGCTCGTTTGGCGCAATTGGCGCCGGACTTTTTGAACACCGAGCCGTTGGATTTCTGCGATGGGAAACCATTGCGATATCGAGTGGAACAACCGCGTTACGTGTTGTATTCGATAGGTCTCGACGGAGTCGATGATGGCGGAGCGCTCGCCGATCAGAGTATGCGACAGGCCCGGCAGAGGATGAATTCACCCAAGCACTTGCCGGAAGACATTGTTTGGGCTCGTCCGCCGACGGCCGAAGACATGCGCGAGCGAGAGCGAGAACTGGCGCGACAAAACGAAGAACAATTGATGAAAGGGATTGAGTGGCGCCGTCGTGCTGCGTTGGAAAACAAAACGCGTGTGGAGGAATTAAGTCGGTTATATGGCAGGCCGCGGATTCGAATGACCAATGAGCCGACTTATGCGGGACGTCCGCTGAAAGGGCTGCTCGGCATCAGAAATTCACTTGGGCGCACAAACGCGAGTCTTGAAGAATTGTTGACGTTGAAGCAGGTCAAGTCCAACCAGGAGCCCGAGGTCGTCACGTTTGAGCTGCCCATCCAGTATGACGTGCTGACGAATCTGGGTTCGCTGCAGTTGTTAATTGATCCGGAGGTGAGCCGGGCAGTCCGCACGTGGGACACTGAACCGGCGGCACATCCAGAATTTCATCGCGTGATCGAAGGGAGCAACGGGTTGGCCAGAATTGAATGGAGCACGATTTTTATTCCGCCGGGAAAACACTTTCTGATGACGGAATTCGCTGTCGAAGGTCGCCAAGACACCTCATTTTCACGCGATGAATGGTACGTCGTGCATGGGCCGATGATTCCGTTTGAGATAACGAACGTTTGTTACTTCGACATTGTGTCGACCACGTATGACCCAACAAATGGCGGACCGTTGTATGCGTTTGTCGCGGAGTCGAACGCGACTTACAAAGCAGAATTGAAAGCGCCGTCGGGCAAACATATACGCAGTTTTCAAGGGACGATCACAAATGGAATCATGGATATTCGCTGGGACGCGAAGGATGAAGATGGTCACTACTACGGGAACGGGTGGGTGGATACGTTTTTTGACGTTGTACTGACGGATTCCGGGCGGCACCAGCGACTGAAGGGGCCTTGATCGGGTATGGCAACGTATCGACGTCGTTGCATGCGCGCGCCAAGTTCTGCACGGCGGGGAAAGGAAATGCGAACGGCCCACGTCCAACATTGAACGAATCGAAACGGGATTTCGATTCGGCTAAAAATTCGTGGTGGATTGTTTGTGCTGGTCGATACGACCGGCACCGTAAGCTTCGAACACTCGGCGTATCTCGTCGCGGACGCGGCGGAAGACGTCCATCCTTTCTTCGTCGGTGCCTTCTGCTTTGATGGGATCGTAAAAACCCCAGTGATGACGGTTCACCTGACCGGGAAACACCGGACAGGCTTGGTCGGCATTGCCGCACACGGTGATGATTGTCTCAACTGATTTGTTTAAAAAATCGTTAACGTGTTTGGAACGATGTCCGGAAATATCGATGCCGATCTCCGCCATGACTTTAACGGCGAACGGGTGAACGTATCCGGCGGGTTTGGAGCCAGCGCTTTGGACGTCCAAAATATTTCCGGCGACGGCGCGTAGAATCCCTTCGGCAAGATGACTGCGGCAGGAATTGCCGGTGCACAGAATTAGAACGGTCGGTTTCGTCATAACATTTATTGCATCGTGAGGGCGGTGAAGGCGATGGTGTTTTGGAGCATGTGGATTGCGACCGGGAACCAGATCGATTTCGAGGTGTAGCGGGCCCAGCCCAGGAGCACTCCGATCAAAAACAACGGGAAGAAAAATATCAGGTCCATGTGGACTGCGCCGAAGACGACGGCGACGATGAGGATTGTGGGCAAAGGTTTGAGCCATTTGCTCAAGGCGCCGTAGAGCAGGCCGCGAAATAGGGTTTCTTCGGTCAAAGGCGCAATGATGGTGACGGCAATGGCGGCCAAAGCGGGGTGTTCGCGGACGAGGTCGAGGACGAATTGAATGTTGCGCGCTTCGGGTTTGGAATGGGTAAACGCGGTGACAATCGCGGAGTAACCGCCAGCGACTAATCCCATCAGGAGCCACGCACCGAACGCGACACCGATTTTTTTCCATGAGATGGCCGTGGGGTTGAATGACTGGCCCCAGGGTTGTTTGGGAAAGGCAGCAGCGGCGGCGATCAATAGCGGGACGGGTGCTAGGAGGAGGCCCGCGATCAGGTTGGCTGAAGTAAACAAACCGGCGAAGAACATGAGCGCAACCTGGCTTTCGAAATACAACACGAGCCAGCCGATGGCGAAGGCGAGGTGTGGATGTTCGGCGGTCGAGCGTCGGAAACTTTTGTACAAGAGGATTGCGGAGCCGGCGATGTAGAGAATGGCTAGAAGAATTGCGGCGGTGACAAAGATTACCGGGTAAAGGTGGCTGGCTTTTTTGTAATCCTGGTTGAGCAAGTAGGCAGCGAGGAGCGTGAGTCGGACGCTTTTGTTGGCGGAGCTG
>JAQGOW010000496.1 GCA_028293405.1 Verrucomicrobiales bacterium | reverse complement strand
GGCGCTGTTCGTTTCCAAAACGTGTAAAGGCTGCGGCGATATAATTTTTCGCCGGTGTCCTGTTTGTAATCGCGCGTGTCGCTGCCAATCATGGCAATCGATTCCCAAACACCTGGTGGCTGGTACGGCTTCACGCTTGGGCCACCGATTTTCGGAATGAGCAATCCGCTGGTGGCGAGCGCGTAATCGCGGATCATTTCGGCATCCATGCGGAAACGCGGGCCGCGCGCGAGCAGTCGGTTATCGGGATCTTTGTCCAGTTTATCACGCGAAACGGTCGCAGCCTGACGATAGGTGGCGCTCATCACGATTTGTTTGAAAAATCTTTTTACGTCCCAATCGTGTTCGCGGAAATCGATGGCGAGCCAGTCGAGGAGTTCAGGATGAGACGGCATTTCACCGCTGACGCCGAGGTCGCCGGTGGTGCGCACGATGCCGGTGCCGAAGACTTCCTGCCAGAAACGATTGACCGTCACGCGGGCGGTAAGAGGGTTTTCCGGCGCGACAATCCATTTGGCGAGACCGAGCCGATTTTTTGGCCAGTCTTTTGCCATCGGCGGAAGAGCAGCGGGCGTTTCGGGAGTGACGCGATCTTTGGGTTTCGTGTATTCGCCGCGAATAAGAACGTAAGCTTCCGGCGCGTTGGTACGCTCGTGCATGACGTGCGCTTCAGGGGATCGCGCTTTGATGACAGCTTCCTCTTCGTTCAGCTTCGTGAGCGCGGCGGTGAGTTCCTGATATTTTTTGTCGAAGCCGGCCAACCAGGAATCGTAGAGGGCGGAACGTTCGGTTTTGCTGCGTTTGTCGGCAGGTTCGGATAAGAGCCAAGCCAGGCGCCTCCCCTGCCCTAACGACGTGATTTCCTCGGGTTTCAGCACGCGCGTGTAGAAACGGAGATCCTGCAGGCCGGCTTTTTCAAGTGGTGAAGTATTGTTTCGTTGGCCGATGGAAAGGGGAACAGTTGTGCGTGTGGTGTTTTGAAGCTTGTCGGCTGCGACTTCAATTTCCTGCGAGTGACCATCCACGTAAATCTTCACGCCACCGGCTTTGTTCGCGCCGTCGTAAGTTAAACAGACGTGGGTCCAGCGATTGGTGACGAGCGTATTTTTGCCAATGACTTTCCAGGCGTCGTCGGGCCATTTATGAATCAGGTGCGCTGCGGGTCGACCTGCTTCGAGCCGAAAATCCCAGCCGATGAAACCATTCGTGTCGTCCATGCGTGAGACGAAAGTCCCATCGAGGGAGTTCAACTTCACCCAAAGACTGATGCTGTAAGGTTGGTTGTTATCAAAATCTCCAGCTTCTTTGATGCGTGGAATATTTTTGCTGCTCGTGGTAAATGCATTTTTCGCTATAACACCGTCCTGCCATGCTGTATTCGTGGCCAGCGTCACGGAGTTTGTTGCTCCTGCAAACGTGTATTTGATCGCGTGATCCTTGTCAGCGAGCAACGCGTGAAACGCCGGCTCATCCGTGGGAACATGTTTGTCGAAGGCGTCCGGTTTGGCAGTAATTAGGAAGGTTTTGAATTCCGGGCGGGCGCTTTTGCGACGGTTTTTGATTACTTTATCGGCGGCAACTTTGGCGACCGGGAGAGCTTCCCAACGGGCACGATCTTCAGGTTTTGGAACGACGATAACGGGCGGCGTGTTGCGAATGTTGCCGTCCATTGCTTTCTGCGTCGTGTTGTTGAAGAACGCTGACAGTGAGTAGAAATCCTTTTGTGTGATGCGATCAAACTTGTGATCGTGACAAACGGCGCAGCCCGTTGTGAGACCGAGGAATACTTGCGAAGTGGTTTCAGTGCGGTCGCGCGCATAAAGCACCTGATATTCGGCATCAATCGCGCCGCCTTCGCTGGTCGTTATGTTGCACCGATTGAATCCGGTGGCGATTTTCTGCTCCATTGTTGGTTTCGACAGGAGATCGCCTGCGATTTGTTCGACGGTGAACTGGTCGAATGGCTTGTTGGTATTGAAGGCGTTGATGACCCAATCCCGGTACGGCCAGATTTCGCGATAAAAATCCATATGGATGCCGTGCGTGTCCGCGTAACGAGCGGCATCGAGCCAATATCTCGCGCGATGCTCGCCCCAGGCAGGCAATGTCAGAAGATGATCGACAAACTTTTCATACGCATTGGTCGACTTGTCTTTGAGAAACGCGTCGAGGTCTTCGGATTTTGGCGGCAGTCCCGTCAGATCAAGACTAACTCGGCGCGCTAAAGTCCGGCGATCAGCTTCTGAATTTGGTTTGAGCTTCTCGGTTTCAAGTCGGGCGAGAATAAAGTTGTCGATTCGATTTTTAATCCACTGTTTGTTCTTCACCTCCGGGACGGCCGGTTTTTGCGGAGGGATATACGACCAATGGGGCTGATATTTTGCGCCGCATGCGATCCATTGTTTCAGCAAATCCTTTTGTGCGGCTGTGAGGACTTTCTTTGTCTTTTTCGGCGGCATCTGATCGTCGTCAGTGGCGTTGACGCGTCTGACCAGTTCGCTTGCCTCACATTTACTGGGAACGATCGCAATCTTTCCATCTTTGGCCGGGGCTGTTGCATCTTCGAATCGGTCGAGGCGCAAACCACCTTTGCGCGATGCGGAATCGGTGCCATGACAGGGAAAGCAGTTTTCAGAAAGGATCGGTCGAACATCGCGATTGAACTCGATGCTCTTCGGTGCGGGAGACAGTGCAAACGACGACAGCGATATGCATGCAGTCGAAAAAACGGTCAGTAAGAAACGGCGCGCAAACATTGATTGCAATTCTTTGTGCTTTATTTGACGTAATCCTCGCGCGCCATCTTCAATCCAAAACGCGCGGGGTTCGTATCGATTGTGCCGCAAATGAGCGTTGCTTCCAACAAATCTTTCGGAGTGTCGCGACCTGAATATTTGTTTTACGTCCGGTCAGGGATTCTTTGACCCGGGACAAGACGCTGCCGACTAGCGATCAGAGAACGGATTTGATTTCGAACTTGGAAGTAGCGCCGCCAAGATCGGTCGTC
This sequence comes from Verrucomicrobiales bacterium, assembly GCA_028293405.1. Lineage (GTDB taxonomy): Bacteria > Verrucomicrobiota > Verrucomicrobiia > Limisphaerales > Palsa-1400 > JAICXV01. The sequence continues at coordinate 54 of JAQGOW010000496.1, read as the reverse complement.
CAGCGGTCGCCTTTTTTCTTTTCCATCAAATTCTGACCGAGCGGCGACTGCGGA
>JAQGOW010000055.1 GCA_028293405.1 Verrucomicrobiales bacterium | reverse complement strand
GGCCAGTCAACGTTTCCCAGTCATGTTTGGTTCCCAACTGCTGCAACCCCGCACGGTCCACTGCTTGACCAAAAAACTCCCAGCGCGGTCCGAGCCGATTGGTCGGCATAAAAACCCAGAGTGTTTTGTCACTGCGAGTCGCCAGAGCAATCTCTCCAACGTCGTGCGCAAATGAAGTCCAATTTGTTCCGGTGAATTCAGAAGGTTGCGCCGTAAAATCGGGAATGGCTTGCGCTGGGGCGTAGCGGATTTCACTGCCCCACTGCCAAGGCGTTAAATCAGTTTTTGTTCCCATACAACGCCCCGAGCTCGCAAAGACACTCTTCCAACGTGCATCGGGCCAGACTGGTTTGAACGAGTTTAAGTTTTCGATCGGGCCGGGCCCGAGCTGCCCCGAGGAATTGAATCCACAACCCCAGAGCGATCCATCTCGTTTCAACGCGAGCGCGAAACGATCTGCCGAAACCACCGATGCCCAATCAGAATCGGTGCCGAACTGATGCGGCGGATCGAACGTCCAACTTTTTTTCTGATTCGCATTGGTTTCGTAGTGCCCGCGCGCGAGTTGCCACAGCGTGCCATCGCTTTTGATCGCGAAAGGCTCCCAGCCAAGCGCTAGGTCAACCCAATTCGAACCGGGAAGGAAGCGTGCATTGTTGAGCGCGACGCCAACCACGTGTTTGCGATCATCCAGGTCTCGCTCAGCGCCGTAACGGATATCGTAGCGGAATTCTGCCATCCAGAGCCGACCGTCAGGGAGAAGCGCGAATGCGTGCCTTCCGCCGGTCGCGACTTTCGCGCCGTCACCAATGTGCATCACGGGAAGGACGTGCTTTGGTTCAAGTGACATGAAGTATTCCCACCCGCGGTTCCAGGTGAAACTCGCGGCGCCCCAGCCGATGCAAAGCGCCGCTGCGAAGATACCGAAAGTGAAAACAAGATTAGCCGTACCAACGCGAGTGCGCTGGTAGTTTTTCCACATGAGCCAAAGCACCGTCGGCGCAAAAATCGAAAGAAAAATATACCATGTCAGCAGCCCATAACGCGGAATCGATCCGCCGGTGAAAGCATTGAAAGATAAGAACGCGAGTCCGGCAGCAGCAATCGGCACCAGAACGACGCCGATGCAAACGGCTTCAATTGTATTGCGGCCAATGGTAGAGCCGAAGAACGCGCACAAAGTTATAATTGCCGTCGCAGCCAGCAAATCACGCCAATGCACAGAGGCCATCAATTCGCTGGCGGGACCGATCGATTGCCAAACGTGTTCAAGCGTCCATGGGACAACGACACCGAAGAAAATCGCGAGAGTGATCGATGTTAAAAATTTTATCAGCAGTTGCGACCAACGAGAGACCGGCTGAGTGAGAGCCGCTTCGTGCGTCGCTAGTCGTCGTTCTTCAGCAATCGAAAGACTTCCGATCACAAGCGGCAACGCGAACCACACAATCCATATATCATTGATGACCAGCCAAACGGTGCTTCGGGTGTGACCTTGATTGAATAAGCGAATTACAAAAGCGCCAAGGTGAACGGCGAGCAATAGTGCCGCAATGAACATCGAGACTTGCTGGAGTTGCAGCTCTTTCTTGATCAGGACCACGAATCTGTGGCCGCGATGAATTTCAGAAAACCGACGCCAGCCTTTACTCTTACCTGTGGGCAACCAAACATTTCCACCGCCCCACGGCACGTCTTGCGCGCGAATCAAATACCAGCGCGCGAAAAAGATTCCGGCAACGCCATACGCAACGAGACTCCAAGGCATCAAGTAGTCGAGGGAATGCGGTGCCAGGCTACCGAACACTCCTTGTTCTAACATCATTACGGCGAATGGTGCGACAATCGTGATTCCGAGTGCGCCAAGATTTGTGCGAAAGAGCACCGTCGTCCAAAGCCCACCGGAGTATGCAAGCAGCGCGACAATCGGCGCGGCGAGCAACATGTCGGTGAAATTGGTCCAACCCTCTTTGGTCGAAGTGATGCCGCTGGCCCAAGTAAGAGCCAACCGCAACGAAAGCATGTAGACCCCTAAGTTTACGAGAAGTGCTGCGGCGAGCGGTAACGCCTTCGAACGCCAAACGACTTTTCGTGAGGTGGGTTGGGAAAGCAGGAAACCGAACGTCCTTGCGTTGAGTTCGTGTCCAAAAGGAATCACTGCCAGCACCACCGCGCCCAGGGCAAAGCAGTAGATTGTAAACAAAATGAAATCTGTTTGTGCTTGGAGTAGGTGCGCAATTTGGTACAGATCTCGATACGTGGGGACAAGCCACTCGCCTTTATTTTTCAGCGCGTAAAGCCACATCGGGACGACCGCCAGCGCCAACGTTGCCAGCCACGTCGGCACGAGCGCTCGCATTTCTTTTCGAATCAGCGCGCTCATATCAGTGGCTCAAGGTTTTCGACGCGACGAAGATTTCTTCCAGACTCAACGATTCGCACGTCAGTTCTTCGGGTTGATACGATTTAAGCGTTTGCAGTAGTTGTTCACTGTTGCCGTTGGCGAGGATCTCAATGTCTCGACCGGTCGCGCGTTGGGTGAGCGCGCCGGGCATTTGGAGAGAGGCAACCGGTTGCGAGAAACGCGCACGAATTTTCTTAAAACGATCCCGCGCATCATCCGCGTTCATCGTCAGCAACTCTTTCCCTTGCTCAATGATCGTAAAATCGTCGATCAACCCTTCGAATTCCGAGATGAGATGCGTCGACACAAACACCGTCCGCCGTTCAGACCCGCTGCTCTGATACGCCCCGATTACCGTTTCGATAAACTCACGCCGCACGATTGGATCCAGCCCGGAAGTCGGTTCATCCAAGACTAACAACTCCGGTTCCGCGCTAATCGCACCGATCAACGCGAGCTGCGTTTTCTGCCCTTTGGAAAGGTGACTGGTCTTCTGGCTCTCGTTCAGATCGAAACGCTTCAACAGGTCAAACTCAATCTGGTCGTTCCAGTTTTTGCGGAACGACGCGAGATAGTTCAAGGTATCGCGCACCGTCATCCACGGATAAAACGCGACCGCATCCGGCACATAGGCCAGACGCGATTTTACCGCGACCTCGTCCTTTTGCGGGTCGAGGCCGAATACCCGAACACTGCCGGAAGTCGGGCGCAGAAGATTGAGCAGGCATTTGATCGTGGTCGTTTTGCCAGCGCCGTTGCGGCCGAAAAACCCATAACATTTGCCGGGCTGCACAGTCAGGTTAAGGCCATTAACGGCGTCCAGCTTGCCGTATCGGCGAACCAGATTTCGGATTTCGATGGCGGGGGTTTCGTTACTCATTTTTTCCTCCTTTGATTTTCCGTTCGAACCACGCGAGACGTTCCCGCACGAGCGCGAGAAAACTGTCACTATCCACCTGCAAGTGATGCGCCGTGACCACAGCACTATCGATCGCCTTCTCCAGCAGTTCCTCCTTGGCGTGTTTGGTAAAAGGCGAATTGGCGTGCTTCAAAAAGCAGCCTTTGCCGGCAATCGTCTCGATGACCCCTTGGCTTTCCAGTTCCGTATAAGCTTTGGCAACAGTGTTGCGATTAACCCGCATCTCCTCGGCAAGCTGCCGCACCGATGGCAACGGCTCGCCCGCGCGCAAAGCTCCAGAAGCCGCCGCATAACGAACCTGATCGACCAGTTGCAGATAAACCGGCTTGCCAGATTTAAAATCGACCTTAAAAACCATCTGTCATAGGACAGTATGACAGTTGAGCTAACGTGTCAACCGTTAGATGTGCGAGCCTGGATAATCAATCTTTTGCGGAGCGCGGACAGCCTTGTCCGCGCAACCCTCGATTGCAACGACGGCGCGCGAATTAACTTCAAACTGCTCAATCTCAGTTCCTCTGTGTCTCTGTGCCTCTGTGGTAAATTACCTATCCGTTCCTGCGTTACTAT
>JAQGOW010000474.1 GCA_028293405.1 Verrucomicrobiales bacterium | reverse complement strand
CTAATGAATAACGAATTCCCAATGACGAATGACGAAAATACAGCAAAGGCACAATTGCCTGATTCCGTTACTTTCGGCGGTAAGTCATTTGGACATTCTTTCGTCATTCGGGCGTCGTCATTGGTCATTTGCGAACTGCTCCTGATCGTTTCCACTTCGAGCGTTTGGGCCTGCGCTGCCTGCGCCGGCGGCAAGACCGATTCCGAATTGGCTCAGGGAATGAACGCTGGAATTTTCACGCTGCTGGCCGTGGTCGGTCTCGTCCTCGGTGGCGCAGCAAGTTTTGGATTTTATATCGTGCGCCGCGCCGCACGCATGTCGCAACTGACCGATGACCAATCGGTCGCTCAACCTACAATTTAATCAATGAACAAACCTACTTCGAACCCGAATGCAAGTTTCAGCCGATGGCTGATTTTCTCGGTTGCGTTCACGATCTATTTGGCGGCCGGATTGGCTTACAATTACTGGGCTGGCAAAAACGCAAACCCGATCCTGCAGATTCTGTTCCTGCCGGCGACCGCGATTTATTCCATCAACCCAGTTCACGCCATCGCAGACCAGTCGATGCAAGGCGGCGGTATCGACACGCTGAACTGGGCCATTCACGGTCTCATGGCGGTGCTGTTTGTCGGTTGGGTCGGTTACTTCTGTTACGTCATATTCCGCTTCCGTCGCAATGTGAATCCGGTCGCCGATTACACTGGCGTGAAGAGCCATATCTCGAACTACGTCGAAGGTCTTGTCGCGTTGGTTGAAGGCGTGTTGCTGATCGGTTTGGCCATTCCGCTATGGGCGCACGCGGTCCAAACCTTTCCAAACGAAAAAGACCCGAACACTGTCGTCATTCGTGTCATCGGCCAACAGTTCCTTTGGAACGCCTGGTATCCTGGTCCGGACGGCTTTGGTTCATTGGATTTAACTTCCGGCAACGTGTCGCTCGACATGAAAGATCCCAAGTCGAAGGGCAATTTCATCGTGAAGAACGACATCTACGTCCCCGAAGGTCGCAAGGTGCTCGTGCACATCAGCTCGCGTGACGTCATTCATTCATTTGCCTGCAAACCGCTCCGTGTAACCCAGGACGCAATTCCCGGCATGAACGTTCCGGCCTGGTTCCAACCAATGATCACCGGACAGAAGAAGCAATTCTGGATCAACTGCGCGCAGCTCTGTGGCAACGGCCACTACAGCATGAAAGGCTCGATCAACGTCGTAACGGAAGAGGAATATAAAAAGTGGTTGGCCGGAAACAGCCAAAGCGCAGCCCAATCCTCTGGCGGCTACGAGTAAGCGGTTCGCCTGACCTTGATGACCAATTCCCGTTCTAAAATCCAGTATGCGGTCTGGGGAGCGCTCGGGATTGTCATAGCAGCTATCTTCGTTGCTTTCGCCATTTCGAAGGTAAACACAAAACCGCTGCCTGTTTACGGCATCATTCCGCCGTTCACCCTCACGAACCAAAACAGCGCGCCCGTCACGCTGGACTCCTTGCACGGCCAGATTTGGATCGCTGATGTCATCTTCACCCGTTGCCCGAGCCAATGCTTGCGCATGAGTTCGCACATGAAAGAACTCCAGGCCAAGCTGCCGTCTGACGTCCAACTCGTTTCGCTAACAACCGATCCAACTTACGACACGCCAGAAAAGCTAAAGAAATATTCCGGCAATTTTTCAAAATCCGACAACTGGCTTTTCCTGACCGGCGACAAACGCGTCATCAACACCGTTGCCGTCGATGGATTGAAATTGGCCGTCCAAGAAACGCCACCGGGAGAACGCGAAAACCCGAACGACCTTTTCATTCATAGCACGAAGTTTGTCCTGATCGATCGAGTGGGACGCGTCCGTGGTTATTTTGACGGCGACAATCCGGAGTCTACTTCGGAAATCCTGTCTGCGGTCAAAACGTTGGAACGAGAAAAATAATGACTGTCCACGATTTACCCGCAGTCAACGCCACCCTCAACGGCCTGAGCGCGATTTTTCTCACCATCGGCTACATCAAGATCAAACAGAAAAAAATCCAGTGCCACCGCAACGCCATGATCGCAGCGTTCTGCACCTCGGTCCTGTTCCTGATTTGTTACCTGACGTATCACGCGCTCGTTCACGCCGTGACCCGCTTCGAAAAACCCGAATGGTTTCGTCCCATCTACCTGACGATTCTATTAACGCATACCGTGTTGGCCGTCGTAATTGTGCCAATGGTGATTATGACCCTGCGTCGTGGACTGAAACGGCAAGACGACCTACACCGCAAGATTGCGAAATGGACATGGCCGATCTGGATGTATGTCTCGGTGACCGGCGTGGTGATCTATCTACTGCTCTACAGAATTTTCCCACAAGGACAGAGTTAAGGCAGCAGCTTGCCCACTAGTCCGCTGATTGACTTGCCATCTGCCCGCCCGGCGGCTTTCGCTTGAACCGCTTTGATCACCGCACCCATGTCCTTTTTGCTCGTCGCACCGACTTCCGAAATCGTTGCCTTTACCAACTGCTCAAGTTCTTCAGGGCTGAGAGCCTTGGGCAGAAACTCCTCGAGTGTGACAATCTCCTTCTTTTCTTTTTCGGCGAGCTCAGGCCGTCCGCCTTTTTCAAACTGCTCAATCGAATCACGCCGTTTCTTAACTTCCTTCTGCACGATCGCGACTACGTCGGCTTCCGGCAACACTTCCATCTTCTTTTCAATGGCAGCGTAACCAATTGCCGACTTGAGCATGCGCAACGTGCTCAGACGATCGGCGTCTTTGGCGAACATTGCGGATTTAATTTCCTGGGCGAGTTTTTCAGCAACTGCCATATTATTTGAGGTTCTTGAGGGCATCGCGGACTTGCGCCGCTTTCTCGTAATCTTCGTTTTGGACCGCTTCGTTCAAAGCGTTCTCGAGCTTCTCACGAGCAGTGAGCGGGCGTTTTGAACGAATTTCTTCCAACCACGCTTCGAGCGAAATGATTTCTCCGCTCTGGTCGAGCAAATCGCTACGTTCCTGGTCGCGGTAAAATTGCCGGATCTCTTCCAGGCCCGCTTCGATAATCGCAACGACAGCATCGAAATCATTTCCCTTCAGCGCCATCGCACCATTTGCACGCACGCGCATCATGAGCAACTGCGGACGGAATTGTTGCAAGGCCCAGGCGAAATCGTCCGATTCCGCATATTTCTGCGCAAAATCGAACACCTTCAAATTGCGATCGGCATCGCGAATAACGGCTTCGAATTCCTCGAGCTGAAACAAACAAATGTAGCGATGATGGTACTGAATCGCTTCCTGTTGCAGTTTGGAAATGTCCTCGGGCTTGAGTTGAAAACCTTTGTCGTCGCCTTCGTTCTCCAGCTTGAATTTCTCAAGCTGCGATTCGTAGTGCTCCAGCAGCGATGCCTTGCCGAACGGATGTTTGCCGTCGGGGCGGCCGTGAGCGTTCATCTGCAATAATCCGAGGTCGACGCGGAGCTGAAGCTTTTCGGTGCCGTCTTTCGCTTTGAATTTTCTAACGACCACCTTGCCTGGCTCGTAATCCCAGTGCTCGAGGATGCCGGAAATATCGAAGCTCATAATGCGAATATGGCGGCGAGCGGCACTTGTGGCAAGTGTTCAGTCAACAAACACAAACTA
>JAQGOW010000460.1 GCA_028293405.1 Verrucomicrobiales bacterium | reverse complement strand
CGGGCGATACGCACGCATCTATCAAACGGTCGCGGATCAAAACTCCGGCAACGCGGTCACGACGTGGAGCCGTGGTTCGGGCGTGCAGTCCGTTGCCGCCTACGCGGGCGTGCATGACGTTAGTTATTCGGCGAACTGGGTCTATATTCATACGAGCGGGTTGGCGAGTTATGTGATGGGGCCGTGGTATCTCAACGCCGCGAAGACGCAGCTTTTTCCAAATTACCCCGCGAACACGAAGACGATTTATCGATTTCCTCGCACGCCAACGATCCCAGTGACCAAAACGCTGACCGGCCTTGGCGCGGTTGGATATTTTGTTAACGGCGTGTCGCTCTTCGATAATCGCGATGCGTTTTATTGGAACGGCACGACGGAGGTCTCGGGCACGGGAAATTGGAATCGCGATGCCTACGTGAACGAAGGAGTGACGTTTGATGCTGCGTTGGCCCATCAAGCCGGCGCGAATCATCACTATCACGCAAATCCGATTGCATTGCGTTATCAGCTCGGCGATCACGTTGATTTCACCGCCGCGAGCAATTTTTACAAAGAGAGCACGAACGTGGCGACGCAACATTCGCCGATCGTCGCCTGGGTGCGCGATGGTCTGCCGATTTATGGCCCCTATGGTTATTCCGACCCGACGAATGCGAACAGCGGCGTGCGGCGGATGATTTCGGGTTTTGTGATTCGCAATGGGAACAACGGGACGCAAAATTTGACGGTGACGGGGCGGACGAATCTGCCGCTGTGGGCTGCGCGCGCCTACAACCGTTCGGCAACGTTGTTGTCCACTGAGTATGGTCCGGCGATCAGCACCACGTATCCACTCGGACGCTATATTGAGGACAACGACTATCTCGGTGATCTCGGCAAAACTTTGGGCGTTGATTTCGATTTGAACGAATACAACGCGCGTTATTGCGTGACCCCTGAGTTCCCGAACGGCACGTGGGCGTATTTCGTTGCAATCACCTCAACCGGCGCTCCAGCGTATCCCTATAACATCGGGCGCGCATTTTATGGAAATCCCACCGGTAACACTGTCGCGAGTATCACGGAAAGCGTGACGACAAATTTCGTCGGCGCGGCCAGCGCTGAGTTGCGGATGTCGACGCCAGTGGTGAGCAACAACGTCGTGAGTCTTGTTTGGGCGGCGACTGAAGGCGGCACCTATCGCGTGGAATCCAGTGGCGATCTTGTGAACTGGAGCACGAACGGGACGGGCGTCAACGCCGTTTACAATAGCGGTTCGGCGACCGCCGCGAACACAACCACGAACCAGTCGTTCCGTGTCACCCGCACCGCTTTGGCGTCGTACGACAACTAAATTGTTTTTCACAAAACCAAACACCTAAACTTGATTCCGTAGCATTCGTATGAAAACCAATTTCCAACTGGCTGTCGTTATTCTCCTCGCCACATTCGCGGCGCAACGCGCATCCGCTGAGCCGCAAGTTGATTCGTGGCTCACGACGTACTCCGGCAAATACGCGCACATCTATACGAACGACACCATGAAGGCCAACGGGTCCACCGTGACCACGTGGAGCAACGGCCAGCAGACGCAGTCCTTGCCAGCGTATTGCGGCGCGCAGCAAATTTTTACTTCGTCCAATTACGTCTACGTGCGGAGCACTGGTTTGGGCAGTCACGTGATGGGCCCCTGGTGGAATAACTCGGCGCATACGGCGGTGTTTGTGAATCTGCCTGCAAACCAGAAAATGATTTACAAATTCCCACGCACGCCCACTCCTGCAACAACGCACACCGCGGTGCAGGGCGAGGTTGGGATGATGGTTGATGGTGTTCGGATTTTTGATTCGGGTGACGCGTTTTCTTATTCGTATTCAAGCGGGCAGGATGCCACGGCTGGAAACGGTTTGAGCGGCGACGGCTTATGGAATCGCGAAGCGTGGTCGAACGAAGGCACGACAATGGATCCGGCCTATGCCCACCAACAAAACACTGGACGATATCATTACCACGCGACGCCGATTGCGCTGCGCTATTTGCTCGGCGATAACGTCACGTTCGATCCGGTCAGCAAAATTTACTCGCCGAGCACGAACGCACCCACGAAACACTCACCCATCATCGGTTGGATTCAGGACGGTTACCCCATCTATGGACCGTATGGGTATTCGAGTGCGTCCAATTCGAGCAGTGGCATTCGCCGGATGGTTCCGGGTTACGTGAAACGCGATGGCACTTCAGGTTCGGTGAATCTAACGACGACCGGTCGCGTGACCTTCCCGACGTGGCGGGCTCGCGAGGGCAATCGTTCAGCAACTTTGTCCGCCAGCGAATACGGTCCGGCTGTGAGCACCACGTATCCAATCGGCCATTACGAAGAAGATTACGAATACCTCGGTGACCTCGGCAAAGTGCTCGCTGTGGATTTCGATCTCGATGAATACAACGGACGTTGGTGTGTGACACCGGAATTTCCGAACGGCACCTATGCTTACTTCGCGGCAATCGACGCCAGCGGGACACCTGTTTATCCATACAACACCGGCCGACAATATTACGGCGTGAATGGCGGCGCGTTGGTGAGTTCGATTACCGAAAATGTTGTCACAAATTTCGACGGTGGGCCGAATGCGCCTCTGACTTTGAATCCGCCGGCGATCAGCAATAATGTGATGACGTTGCTTTGGAGTGCAACCGAAGGCGGCACGTATCGCGTGGAATCGAGCACAGATGTGGCGACCTGGAGCACGAATGCAGGAAACATAGCTGCGACGCTTAACACTGGCTCGTATACCCAAGCTGCCAACGGATCGAATATTTTCTATCGAGTGGCTCGCACGAATCTCGCCGCTTATGATTCGGTAATTAGCACAACGGGCGGTGGCATTTTGAGCGTAGCGCCGACGAGCGCCAATCGCGGCACGACTTTCACGCTCACGATCAACCTGGATCCGAGTTTGAACCCGCCGCCGGCAGTCGCTCCTATCAACAGCGTCACCGTCGGAACGATCACAGGGACGAGCAACGTGCACGTAAGCCAGACACAAGTAACAACCAGCATCACCATTCCCGCTAATGCCACGCCGGGTGCGCAAACGGTCACTGTGGTATTTCCCGGACCTCCTGGCAATCCGACCGCCACCGTGACTTACACCTTGCCCGCTGGATTTACGATTAAGTGAGCGACGCAAGTCTTCAAATCCGCGCGTGTGTAATGCGCGGATTTTTGCTTTGATGACGCTATGCTGAGAGTATTTGCCAGAACGTTTCTGGTGACCGTTTGCGTGTTCGCAACGGTCGCGCTCGAAGCTGCTTCTCTTGAGTTCGCGGTAAACCATGTCTTCAACGGCGTGCCGCTTACACTGAACTCGATGCAGTATCGCAACGCGGCGGACGAGGTGATGTCGATTGAGCGCGTGAGTTATTTGCTCAGCGATTTTGCGTTCGAACGCGAGGACGGGAAGTGGATTGAGGTGAACGATAAGTTTGCGTGGATGGATGCCGGTTCGAAGCGCACCACTGCGCGATTCGATGTTCCAAGTGGAGTTTATCGCGCGATGCGATTTTCGGTCGGGCTCACGTCCAAGGTGAATTCGTCTGATGTGACGCAATACGCGGCGGACCACCCTTTGAACCCGAACCTGAACGGCCTGCATTGGAGTTGGCAGGGCGGATACATTTTCCTGGCACTGGAAGGGCTTTATCAAACTGCGGGCACCGAGCCGAAGGGCTATTCGTACCACTTCGCGCGCACAAACAATTACACACCGGTAACGTTGGCCGCGAATTTGGATATGACCAAGGATTCGCGACTGATTGTCGACTTCGATACTGCGACGGCGTTGAACTCGCCGAGGCTGTTGTCGTTTGTGAAAGACGGGACTTCGACACATTCGCGCGCCGGCGATTCAGTGGCGGCGGGAATTCGTGCGAATTTACCGGGATCATTTCGTATCCGGCAATATTTCCAAACGTCAGACACCGCGAAAGACGTGCCGACTAAGCCGCTGTATTTGCCGAAGCAGTTTACGCCGTTTCGGTTTCAGATGAGCGGGATGTTTCCGATTCCAAGCTTGCCGCGCGACAATCCGTTGATCGAAGAGCGGGTCAGTCTTGGTGACAAACTGTTTCACGAGAAAGCGCTGTCGCGTGATGGCTCCATTTCCTGCGCGTCGTGCCATCAGGACGCCGCCGCGTTTTCGGATTCGCGCCGTTTCAGTATCGGCGTGCGCAATCAAACGGGAACAAGGCAGGGCATGCCGCTTTTCAATTTGGCTTGGAAATCGAGTTTCTTTTGGGACGGCCGCGCGCCGAGTTTGCGGGCGCAGGCGCTGATGCCGATTCAGGACCACGTCGAAATGGACCAGACGCTTGAAGGAGCGGTGTCGAATTTGAATGCGCGAACGGAATACGCGGCATTGTTCGAGAAGGCGTTTGGTTCGAAGGAAATTACTTCGGAGAAGATCGGCTTGGCGATTGAACAATTCGTGCTCACGTTAACGTCGTTCGATTCCAAGTTCGACCGCGTGTTGCGTGGGCAGGAAAAGTTTTCTGAGCAGGAACAACGCGGGTTCGAATTGTTCATGACTGAATACGAACCGCGCATGCAAAATTACGGTGCCGATTGTTTTCATTGCCATGGCGGCCCGTTATTCAGCGATCACCAATTTCACAACAACGGGCTCGACGGCAAATTCGACTTGGATCCGGGCCGGAATAAGTTCACGAAGATAGATTCTGATCGCGGCAAATTTTCGACGCCGTCGCTGCGAAACATCGCATTAACCGCGCCTTACATGCATGACGGCAGATTCAAGACGCTCGAGGAAGTGATCGAACACTACAGCACGGGCGTCAAACGCAGTTCAACGCTCGACCCGAATATTGCCAAGCATCCCGATGGCGGGATTCATTTGTCGTCCGCGGATAAACAGGCTTTGGTTGCATTCCTTAAGAGCCTGACCGACCCTAAATTCGTCAAGAACTAGGCCACTTGTCAGGCGATGGTTCGCGCGTACGGTTGTGGTAGAGGACCATTTAACCACGGGAGAAAATCATGACCGAAACCATTGAGATCGAACGGACCGCGATCGCTGATCTGCACGAATCCGATCAAGAGCGCGACGACAACACACACGAAGTTTTACCTGATTTGGCTTACAAACGTTTGGGGATTGTAAACATTGCGTTCTTTGGCCAGCGATGTGCCGGAGACGGAAATTGGGTTTTAATCGATGCCGGTTTGCCCGGAATGGCTGGCACAATCAAACGTGCTGCGGCGGCGCGTTTTGGTGAAAGTGGGCGGCCCGCTTGCATCATTATGACGCACGCGCACGCCGATCACGCGGGTTCGTTGGAACATTTGGCGAAAGACTGGAACGTGCCGATTTACGCGTCTGATCTGGAGCTGCCTTATCTCAACGGAGCCGCTGCGTACCCGGCGCCGGACACGGGAGTGGGAGGAGGAATGATGCCGGCGTTGTCAGTGATGTTTCCGCGCGGCCCCTTTAACGTCTCAAAATGGCTGCAGGCTTTGCCGCCAAACGGCGAGGTCCCGGCGATGCGTGGTTGGTTGTGGATTCACACGCCAGGTCACACGCCCGGACATATTTCACTTTGGCGCGAAGGAGATCGTGCGCTGATCGCGGGCGATGCATTTGTGACGACGCGGCAGGAATCTGTTTACGCCGTCATGACGCAAAAGCCAGAGATGCACGGGCCGCCGATGTATTACACGCAGAATTTTCTGGAGGCCGAAACTTCTGTGCAAAGACTCGCCACGCTGGAACCTGAGTTGGTCATCACTGGACACGGCAGGGCCATGCACGGACCGGCGATGCGGAGTGCGTTGAATGAATTAGCGCGCAATTTCAAAGCGACGTCTGTTCCGGATCACGGCAAATATGTGGAACACCCGACAAGCGTTGTGAACGGAACTGCGTACGCTCCGGTTAAGTGAAGGCGCTATTTCGATTGGTGTTCGACCGGCGCGGCAGAGTCAGCGAGCGGTGTTGGATTAATTTTTTTGTCGTCCACACCGCTCATTGCTATCAGCGTGGTCACGGCTTCGCCTAGGCTGACAACGATCGTGTCTGGAGCAACCTCGACGTCTTTCTCACTAAGGAGCGTGTCATCACGTTTCATTCCCCAAACGCCGAGCACCACTTTAGTGTCGGCAAAGCGAGCGCGCAGTTTCTTCATGAGATATCGAGCGCGGCGCAAACGCGTTGGTGGAACGGCGGAAATACAAACGACACGGGCTTGAACCGTCGCGACGTCGTCGAGGAAATCCGCGGTCAGACCCATCGCGGAGAGGGCGCGGGCGCCAACGCCGTGCGACCTCAACAAACACGCAAGCATCAGGCCGACGATTTCGTCAGCAGAATCTTTCGCTGGCACGATAATGGCGAGTTCCGGCAGAGCAGGGGTGTTGAAGGCATGCTGGTCGTCGGTATCGTCTTTGACGTCCCGAACGGCAGTCGATTGACGATGTTCATCGCACAATTCTTCAACTATTTCGCGAAGGTTTTGGAACATGTCGAATTCGCGTTCACGCGGGATACGTCCGCGCGCGCGATCATTTTCGATTAACAGCAGAGACGGCAAAACAACCTCTTCGAACAACGCAGACAGAGAATGTTTTTCTTCCATGAATTCTTCGACGATTTCACTAGCTTCATCGCGATCTCCGGCGAGCAGACGTTGGTAGAATCGCGCATCCATGGTCAGAACTGGTTCGTCGCTCAACAACACGTGCAAGAAACCAAGGCGTCGCACGTGCGAACCTGCGACTGCGAGAAATACCGTGAGCGGCGTGGAGAGCAACAGCCCGATCGGACCCCAGAGCCACGTCCAGAATACTGCCGCGAGCAACAACGCGACGGGTGAGACGCCGGTTTGCGAGCCATAGAGCAACGGTTCGATGACGTTCGCAGTAATGAGTTCAGCGGCCGCAAACAATCCGCAGGTCCACAAAAATTTTGCCCAACCCGGATCGATCGCGAACGCAAGCAGCAGGGGAAATGCGGCGGCGATCCAAACGCCGACGTAAGGAACAAAACGCAAGAGCGTTGCGAGCGCACCAAAGAGCATCGGGCTCGGGACGCCGATGAAATAA
>JAQGOW010000041.1 GCA_028293405.1 Verrucomicrobiales bacterium | reverse complement strand
CACGCCTATGTCGCGCATTGCAATCGCCTTGCGCGCGATCAAATTCGGCACCGGAATAAACGGCACCGTGCCGCACTCCCAGGTGGTCGACAGCTGGATTTTCGCGAAAAATTTCAATCCGTTCTCCGCCGCTTGTTGCGCGCGCAATTTCGCGCGCGGTGATGGGCCAATTGTAGAAATCGAATACTCCTCCACGTTCATGGCAACGCCACCGCGAACAATCCGCGTCCCACGTTCGAAATCCGCCATCAACCCCACTCCGTGCGGCAGTCGTTTAATAATTTCACCTGGCACAGCTTCACCGAATAACGAATGCCAACTCCAATCCCACACAATCACCTGCGCATCCGGCGCTGCGGCCCGGACACCTTCAGCCATGCACCGAATCGATTCGGCAATAACGTCGCTCGGTGAACGTTTCGAACAACGGGGACATGCCGTAACACCTCCGTGCGCATGCGAATAGCAGTTGCACAAATTCTCGCTCGCCGTAATGACGAAAATTCCACCCAATCCCGGAACTTCCTCGAACAGTTTCTTGCACGAACCGCGCAAATGTTGCTGCACCAATTCAGTCGACGTACAAAGCGCCGCCGTGTCGCCTTCCGGCTGCCCTTTGACTTGTGGATACTTATCGAAGAACGGCAAAAACTGCGCGCGCGGTTCGTTGAAATACAAATACACCTTCAACCCATGCCGCTCCGCGCGCCGCACGATTTCGCGCAAATGCCGCAACCGCTGTTCACTGCCCGCGCCCATTCCATCAAAAACCGGCGACGGCACCAAATCCGCCAACAACGTATAAATCCAGATTCCATCCGCATCCTGATGCGCGATGCGATTCAAATACTCGTCTGGAAACGGATCCACCACATCCTGTCCCAGCACATCCGTCAGCAAGGAAAAGTAGGACGACACATAACGCGGCGTGAACGACGGCGTCATCGTATCGTGACACTCGCTGAGAAACGGCCCGCCGCGCTCACCCATTCGGCGTTCCAGCTCAATCAAAGCCCGACCCATCGCACGTTCGTCTGCGGCACGAATGGCAATTCCATCAGCGCCAACGTCCAATATATATTGTCCCGGCAACTTAATGGTCTGATCGCGCGCAACGGTAATGTCTCCGTGTTTCGGCTCAACCGACATCCCTGTCACCAGCGTCAGTTTGGCGTGGTGAACAAATTTGCAGTAATCGATAAAGTCCGTAGCGGCGACCTTCGTGACTGGGGAGCCTTCGTCAATAATCAATCGCCAGCCGCCACGCAGATCCGCATCGCCCTTCTTTGGTTTCGCGCTACGAACAAAATCCGCCGGATCATGCGCCCGACACAATTCATTCGTAAAAAACATCCGAGGCTCAGTCGGCGTCGAAGCAACAGCCGCCAGATGTTGCTTCACATGTTTATTGAACCACTTAACGCGCTGCGAAATCTCCGGTGTAGGTTCCTCATACTTGAGCGGTATCAGGCCGGGTGGCGGCCCCGCCAACAAAGCTCGCAAAAAAATCTCCTTCCCCAAAAACTCATCCAATTCCTTCGCCGAATATCCAAGCAACGTTTCAATCTGCTCGCGCGGCACCAAAGGCCAATTGCGCCGAATAATGATCTCCACATTTCGACGCTGCATTTCTGCACTAACGTCTTCGGCCTTCTGCAATCCCAGACTCTTCGCCACTTTACCAACCATCCGCACATCGGTCCCGAGCACCTTCGCAATCCGCTCCGTCGGCACGATGTCCCAATTCCGAAAAACAAACGCGTGCAACCGCGAAGGAAAATAATCCAGGTCCGCCCGAATCGGTTCACCCGCAGTTCCACGCACGACCATGAGCAAGGACACAATCAGCGTGGCGAAGGCGGCTTTCATTGCCCCAAGTCTCCGCAAATCGCGCCCTCGTTTCAACCGGTATTCAGCCTTACTCCTGCACTTGCAATCCGGCCCGAGCCCCTACATGCTATATGAAATTACAGCGGTGTTCTCCTCAGCCCCGACGCTTTTTCGGGGACGGCCGGTTCAAACCAACCGAAAGAACCCACAATAACGATTTCTCATGAGTGTGTCGCCAGATTCCGAATTGGATTTAGAGAAGCTTTTTTTGCCCGCATGGGCTCAAGAATCTCCTGCCCTTAATAAATACGCCGGTCACACCGGCGAAGATCGCGCCGAACGCGGCCGTGGTCGCGGTGGGGATCGCGATCGTGGTCCACGTCGTGACCGCCCGCCAGCGTTTGGCGGAGGCGGCGCCCCTCGCGGGCCCGGCGGACCTGGTGGTGGTGGCGGTGGTGGCCAACAATTTCGTGGCAATCGCCCGGGCGGACCTCGTTCAGACCGTGGCGGTGATCAACGTGGCGGCGGTCAAGGCGGCCCTCGTCCCGATTTCCGTGGCGGCAGACCCGGCGACCGTCCGGAACGTCGCGAACCGTTGCCCTTGCCGGAAATTGAAATCACTTTCCTGCCCGACGACACAGCCATCGACGTGCTCGGTCGCCAGATTCGCACGACCGGCCGCGCCTATCCGCTATTCGACATCGCGCAATTAATTTTGCAGAAACCCGAGCGCCAGCTCGTCAGATTCGATACGCGAAAAAAAGACGGCCAGGTCGTTCAACCGCTTTTCCTTTGTGCGCTCGACGACACCTTGTGGCTCTCCGAACAGGAAGCCGTCAATCACGTCCTGAACAAACATTTTGCTACGTTCTATAAAGCCGAACGCACCGCGATCGAACCGCCAAAAGGCGTTTACACTTTCGTGGCCCAATGCGGCATGAGCGGTGCCATCCTCGGCCCACCGAATTATCACGATTACCAAAACCAGTTGCACAAGCTGCATCAGGAACGTTTTGCGCGTATCCCCTTTGACCAGTTCAAGGCGCGCGTGAAAATCGTGAAAGACGAAGCCGTCGTGAAGAAGTGGATCGAAGACCGCAGCTTCCGCACTGAATATGATTGCCTCAACGTCCCCGAGCCCAAGCGCTTGACCAGTCGCGAAGAAGTCGAAAAACATTTCCGCGAAACGCATCTCGCGACCATCATCAAGCCGGTCGAGACTTACACCATGGGTGGCCCCGCCAGCCGTGAACTCAAGTCCAACGACTTGCAACGCGCCATGCGCGCCGCGTGGGAAGAACAACATCGTTTCCCGTTAAAACTTGCGACGACCCTGAGCCAAAAACTCGCGTCCGAAGGCCTGCAATTCTTTAAGGTCAACAAAACGGTCACGCACGTTTCCGTCGCGCGCCCGCATTATCTCGACCTCGAAGCAACGCCAGTTTCCGAAGGCGTGCGCAAAATTGTCGAGTTCATCAACAAGAGCCCGAAGTGCACTCGTCGCAAGCTCATCCAGGCACTCGCGCCATCGCCCGCACCAGCAGCAGCACCGGCAACGCCGACTCCTGCTCCTGCCGCCGAAGCTCCCGCAGTCAACGGCGATCAACCGGCCCAAGCCGCCGCTCCGGCTGCACCTGCCGCCGCACCTGCGCCGACTCCGGAACAATCCGTGCTCATTGCCGATCTACATTGGTTGATCCATCAAGGCCACGTCATAGAATTCGCCAACGCGATTCTCGAGACCGCTAAAAAGCCGCTTCCGAAACCGCCGCCGAAGCCGGCTAAAGCCGCCCCAGCTCCTGCAACAACAGAAGCCGCTGCCGCCGAAGCCGCGCCTCAAGCAAATGCCGAGACCAACGCCGCACCCGTCGAGGTTCCAACCGAATCATTGGCCGTGGCAACCGAATCAGCGCCCGACCAAGGCGCACCAGCCGAGCCGGCGCAAGCCGAAGCCACTGCTGGCACAAATCAATAATTGTCGCGAACATCCAACGCTCTGTCGTTCAAAGTTGAACGTTGGACGTTGGATGTTCGACGTTCGCGTTTCCTGATTAGCCTTTAGCCTTTCCTCCAATTCCTGTTTTCCCTCAACTTGACACTCGCCCCGCGACAATTGATAGTCGCATTAACATAAAATGAGCAGTCATAGCATCGTGGCAAAAGCCGGCAGCCAGGCTGATTCCGCTAAACTGAACGCCCTCAAAGCGTTCCACTCAGCAGGCCGCGGGTTTTGGTCTAACGTTTCCGATACAGATTGGAACGACTGGAAGTGGCAACTCCGCAACCGCATCACCTCGCTGGCCCAGCTCCAAAAGTTCCTGCCGACGCTCACGCCCGAGGAACACGCCGGCGCGTTGTTCGCCGCCAATAAACTTTCGGTCGCGATCACGCCTTACTTTTTCAACCTGATCGATGCTGCGGACGAAAATTGCCCGATTCGTTGGCAAGTCATCCCGCGCGGAGGCGAAGCCAACACCGCGCCTTGGGAAATGTCCGATCCATGCGGCGAAGACTCGCACTCACCGGTGCCCGGCTTGGTCCATCGCTATCCCGACCGCGTCCTGATGCTCGTCACCGATCGCTGCGCGTCCTACTGCCGTTATTGCACTCGCTCGCGCCTGGTCAGCAACGCCAGCGGCTACGATTTCCATCCAGAATTCGATCGCCAAATCGATTACATCGCCGGCAACAAAGCCGTCCGCGACGTCCTCTTGAGTGGTGGCGACCCGTTGCTCTTCAACGACGAAAAACTCGAGTATTTGCTCGCCCGATTGAGAGCCATTCCTCATCTGGAATTCATCCGTATCGGCACGCGCATCCCAATTTTCCTTCCGCAACGCATCACGCCTGAGCTTTGCGCGACGCTGAAAAAATTTCATCCGCTGTTCGTCAGCATTCATTCCAATCACCCGCGCGAATTGACCACCGAAGTTCGCGACGCCCTTGGTCGCCTCGCCGACGCCGGCATCCCGATGGGCAACCAATCCGTCCTGTTGCGCCACGTCAACGACGACCCGCTGACCATGCGTGCGCACGTGCAGAAGCTACTGCTCTGCCGCGTGAAGCCATACTATTTATATCAGTGCGACCTCATCAGCGGCTCCGCGCATTTACGCGCCAGCGTCCGCAAAGGTCTGGAAATCATGCAAGAACTGCGCGGTCACACTACCGGCTACGCCGTCCCCCAATACGTCATCGACGCCCCCGGTGGCGGCGGCAAAGTCCCCATCAATCCGGAATACGTGTTGAGTCACAACAACGACCGCATCGTCCTGCGCAATTTCGAAGGAAAAATTTTCGAATATCCCGAAGCCCGAGACGGCACGCCGACCAAGAAGGCGCTAAAAGTAGAAGAAGCAGAATACGTCTGACGTCGCACCGGAGCGCGGCTGTGTCGCAGACCAGCCGCAGCACTTGAGTAATGAGCAAGCGTCCGAATTAAATATCGGATTCAGAATTTCGGATTCTTCCGTTGGACGTTGGATGTTGAACGTTCGACGTTCGCCTTCTCTTCCTTAAACTTCGGCCTTCTCACTATCCCTTTCGCTAACAGCCGCCTCCCCCGCCGTCGCAATATCCTCCGCCCCCGCTTCCTCAAAAATCTGCTTTGCAGTGCGCGTCTGGTCCGAATTCTCCGAATGCACCGCGATTAGAATCCGCCCTTCCCGAACCCGATTCTGATACCGCTTAGCCTCATACTCCGGAATCCCCATCCCGACGAGGCTCCCAACAATCCCTCCAGTGGCCGCACCAACCGCCGCTCCACTGAGCGCTGCCATAATCGGCCCCGCTGCGATAAACGGCCCAACCCCGGGAATCGCCAACGCCCCAATCCCCGCCAACCATCCTAACGCTCCGCCGATCACACCGCCCGCGCCCACGCCAGTAATCGCGCCCTCTGGAGCCTTCGTTCCTTTTTCGTGCGCAAATTCCCGCGTGCTGCTTTTGTCCGGCAACAAAACCGAAATATCATTGTTCGAAAACCCGGCATTCTTCAAACGATCCACGATCCGAATCGCCTGCCCTTCATCAAACGCCAAACAAAACACAGATTTATTCGCCATAACGCTCCCACTTTTTTAATCCGACTTCTTCTCCCTCTCCTCCATCAAAGGAGGAGAGGGCCGGGGAGAGGAGTTCAACCCCTCGTCCTCTCTGTCTCCCTCACAACCCGGCTACTTCTTCGCCCCTTCCACTTCCAACTGATTATCCACCGAACTCGGTTTCACTTCTTTGACGATGTCATCGATGACCGAACGTTCCTCAGACGTCTTCACCGGCCCGCGCAACGTGACTTTACCATCCACCGTGATGATTTTGATATTCCTGGCCGTCATCGAGAGTTGATCATTTTTGACAATCGCCCGGCGAATCTTCGCCGTCATTTCTCGATCCGCCTTGCTGTGGCCCTGATTCCCGGGAGTTAAAGTCGCGTCGTCACGATCTCGTTTGTTCTTGGAAGTATTATTGGCATCCGCATTCGAGCCCGTCGTCGCTCCCGCCGATTCAGAAATATTCGCGGAAGCCTCTGCTCCGGGTGGCTGATTCGTCTCATCCGCAGCTCGCCCACTCACAGTCCCCAAACCTGCGCACAACAATCCAACACCAACCCACTTTGCCACATGCATGACTAAGCATCGCCCCATCAGTCAAACCTTTCCATAGGGGCCAACCCGCTCCGAAGAATAGGAACCACTTTGTGCCTGCCGCACGCCATTGTTTCCGTAGTTCAGCCTCTTCCCTCCTTGTGCCTCTCTGGTCTTCTTAATCTTGGTGCCTTGGTGGTTAATCCTCCCGTCCTCCGTTCCCTCCGTTTCCTCCTGTAAAAATCCTTCCTCCTTTGCGCCTTTGCATCTTTGCGCCTTTGCGTTAATCCCCTTCCCCACTAGGCACGACCCATGCCAACCACCTAACCCGCTACCATTTTTCCGCAAAAAAGTGCGGTTTCTCTCTTTCCTCTACTTCCTCTCTCTCCTGTCTCTACAGTTTTCGACAAACAGCAACTACATGGCACGATGGCATATGGAATTGCGGCATTGTCGCCGGATTTTCCGATGAATATGAAAACGCGCAAAACCAATTGGGAACAACGGAAGCAAATCACAACAGCGCTCTGTACACACATCGCGACCACACCTCGCGCCGCGATGACAGCGATCAAACCTCAACTCCACCATTTCTCACCTTTTCTCATCTTTTATCGTAATTTCTCATCTTTTATCGACTTTCGAGGCAGTGACCCCACCCCCTTCCAAACCCCCTATTTTAAGCGCAACCACTTATTTGACAGCGCTATGCAAAAT
>JAQGOW010000040.1 GCA_028293405.1 Verrucomicrobiales bacterium | reverse complement strand
ATGATCCGGCGTTTGCAGAGAAGTTGGCGAAACTTGCGGATTTTTATGTGAATGACGCGTTCGGCGCGGCACATCGTGCGCACGCCTCAACGGAAGGTATCGCGCGCAATATCGTGAAGCGCGGTGGAAAAGCTGCTGCGGGCTTATTGATGGAACGTGAGCTGAAGTTTTTGGGTGATGAACTGGAAAAACCGGCGCGTCCGTTCGTGGTGATTCTCGGGGGCGCGAAGGTTTCGGATAAGATCAAGGTCATCGATCGTTTGTTGGAAAAGGCTGATGCGATTTTGATTGGTGGCGCGATGGCTTATACGTTTCGTCTCGCGACTGGACATAAAACTGGCAAGTCACTGGTTGAACCGGATAAGACGGATGTGGCGCTCGCCGCATTGGACAAAGCTAAGAAGCGCAATGTGCAGTTTTTGACGCCGACCGATAACTTGATCGGCACGCCCGTCGATACCGGTAAGCTGAACAAAAAAGGTAAGCCGGTGATGGAAATCCAAAATGCGCGCCTGAACTCCTCGTTGGAAATTCCGGATGACGCGGAAGGTTTTGATGTCGGGCCTGAAACAGCCAAGCGTTACGCGGAACTGATTCGCGGCGCGAAAACGATTTTGTGGAACGGGCCGATGGGGATGTTCGAAGACCCGCGGTTTGCCGAAGGAACTAATGTTGTCGCGCGGGCGGTCGTTGAAGCGACGCAGAAGAATGGCGCAAAGAGCATCATCGGCGGCGGTGATAGCGTGAAAGCTTTGAACAAGGCTGGGCTCGGCGACAAAGTGACTTTTATGAGCACTGGTGGTGGGGCGAGCTTGGAATTCCTCGAAGGGGTGGAATTGCCGGGTGTTGCTGCTTTGAGTAACAAGTAAAATTTTGAAGTTAGAAGATCGAAGTTAGAAGTTCGGAGAAAAGCATGAATAAACAACGCAGACTGATTATCGCTGGTAACTGGAAGATGAATAAAACCGTCGCCGAGTCTTTGGCTCTGGTGCGCGGATTGAAAATCGAACTCGCCAATATCAAAGAGGTGGACATCGTGATTTGTCCGCCGTTCACGGCTCTGAGCGAAGTTTCGAAGGCTGTGCTGGATTCGCAAATCCGCCTCGGCGCCCAGAACATGAGCGAGAACAACTATGGCGCGTTCACTGGCGAGATCGCTGGCGGGATGTTGAAGGAATTTTCTGTTCGTTACGTCGTGCTTGGCCACTCGGAACGTCGCCAGTTTCAAAAGGAAAGCGATGAATTGGTCTCGAAAAAGGCGCAGGCCGCACATGCGAATTCGTTGAAACCAATCGTTTGCGTCGGTGAAACTTTGGCCGAACGCGAAGGAAATAAAATGGAGCAGGTGATCGAAACGCAGATCAAAGGTAGTCTCGCTGGACTAACCAAAGAGCAGATGGTTGAGACTGTTATCGCTTACGAACCAGTTTGGGCGATCGGCACGGGCAAGACCGCGACGACTGCGCAAGCCCAAGAGGTACATGCCTTTATACGTAAATTGCTCGTGGCGCAATTTGATGAAAATGTTGCGAAACGCGTGCGCATCCAATATGGTGGCAGCGTTAAGGCGACCAATGCTCGTGAGCTGATGGAACAGCCCGACGTGGACGGCGCTTTGGTCGGTGGAGCTTCACTGGACGCGCGCAGTTTTTCTGATATTATCAAAAACTCGATTTGAGGCGGCGACTAGTATATATAGGCGCGCTCGTGGGCACGTTTGCCTGCGGTTAATCGGACTAAATAGGAAATTATGAGCTTAGTAATTGGATTTTTGACGTTCTTCTTGATCTTGGATTGCGTCTTTTTGGTGTTTCTTGTGCTGCTGCAATTGCCCAAGAAAGAAGCAGGCGTAGGCGTTGCGTTCGGCGGCGGCGCGACTGATGCGCTGTTCGGCGCAGGGTCGGGCAACATGCTGACGAAGATCACCAAGTGGTCGGCGGGAATTTTCTTCGGCCTTTGTCTCTTGCTCGCAGTCATGACTGGGCGTCAGTCCACGAGTGCTGCGCGTTCGTTGACGGAAGAATTGGCCAATCGCCCGAAGGCGAATCCGAGCGCGGTTGGCGCAGGTCTTTTGTCCAATACGCCGTCCGCGGCTCCTGCTCCTGAAGCGACTCCGGTGAAGCCGATTCCGTCACCAGCTCCTGGCGCAACTCCGCCGGCAACGGCTCCGAAGCAGAAGTAATTCTGCGATGAGATTCGAGGCGCAGACATGGACTGCTGCGCTGCTCTCGTTGGTGGTAGCGGCTGGGTGTACTGTTTCTGACCCGCGCGCGGACCTTGTTGTCATCAACGGACACGAACCCGAATCCCTCGACCCCGCCATCGGCAGCACCGTCGAGGACAGTCGTGTCGGTGCGGCTTTGTTCGAAGGGTTTGTTCGAAATGATCCAGTAACTGCCGCAGCGATTCCGAGTCTCGCCGAGCGTTGGGATATTTCGCCCGATGGTCGCGTTTACACCTTTCACCTGCGCACGAATGTGCAGTGGTCCACGGGCGAGCCGATCCATGCGGATGATTTTGTTTATTCCTGGCGCAGAGTTTTGGATCCAAAGACGGGCGCAAAATATGCGGGCCAACTTTTCTACGTTAAGAACGCGCAGGACTTCAATGAGGGCAAACTCACCGATCCGGAGAAGCTCGGCATCCATGCGCTCGACTCGAACACGGTGCGGGTTGAGTTGAATGCGCCGACGGCGTTTTTCCTCGACCTCATCACGTTGCCGACATTTGCGATTGTTCCGCGGTTCGCGATTGAAAAATATGGCGATGCGTGGGTGCGACATCAACCGGTGCCGACGAGTGGCGCGTATACTTTGGAAACGTGGCGGTTGAACGATCGCATTCGCGTCCGCAAAAATCTTCGTTACTGGGACGCTGCGAACACGAAGTTGAACTCGGTCGATTTTCTCCCGGTGGCGATGCCGAGCACGGCGCTGAACCTTTACGACACGGGCGAGGCCGATGTCATTTGGGATAAGGATTTGATTCCGGCGGAACTTCAGGACGCATTGCGCGATCGGCCCGATTATCACACGTTTAACTATCTCGCGAGTTACTTCCTTCGCTACAACGTGACACAACCGCCGTTCAAAGATGTGCGCGTTCGCAAGGCGCTCGCGATGGCGATCGATAAGAAGCGGATTGTGGAAAAAATTACGCGCGCTGGTGAACAGCCGGCAACGCACCTTGTGCCGAATGGCGTCGCGCATTATGACCCGGCGGATGGTGTGGGTTACGATCCAGATGCGGGGCGCAAGTTGCTGGCCGAAGCGGGTTATCCGAGCGGGAAAGGTTTTCCGACTTTCAATTACCTGCTCGACTCAGGTGGCGGCGCAAATGTGCATTCGCAGATTGCTGTCGAAATCCAAAACATGTGGGAGCGCGAATTGGGCATCCACGTCGAGTTGCGCCAGATGGAGAAAAAAATCTATGTCGATGCCCAGGATCGGCTCGACTACAACGTGAGTCGCAGCACCTGGATTGGTGACTACAATGATCCGAACACGTTTTTGGATCTGTTCCGCAGCTTCGATGGCAACAATCGCACCGGATGGAAAAACGCGCGCTACGACCAGCTCATGAACGACGCCGGCAACGAGCCCGATATGAAAAAACGAACGGCGCTCCTCACACAAGCCGAGACCATTCTGGATCTCGATGACGTGCCGA
>JAQGOW010000389.1 GCA_028293405.1 Verrucomicrobiales bacterium | reverse complement strand
CTCGCGAACAAAGAACGCCTCCGAACATGCCGGCGTAGGAATGATATGGGCCTGCGGCAACTCCTTGACGTCCTGCTCTAGGCGGGTTCGCCAGCGATCCGAAGTTTTTTCGTCAATCAACAGCATCCAATGAAAATCGCGCTTCGTTTGCGCAGCTACTGAGGGCAAACAGAAATTTTCAAATAACGCAAATCGGTGCTCAAGCCATTGGTCATCCAATCCATAGTTCTGCCGCGCAAATGACAACGGCACATTGAAGCGGGTTAGGACAAAATGGGCGGTCTGCATCTGGTGCTCGTTCAATGCTTGCCGCGCAGGCGTTTGATGATAGTTGATGGCAGTCGAACCATTCGTCGCATCCGCTCGCGCGGTTCGATGCCAAGCACCCCGGAACGGCGGATGCGTTTGTGAACCTCTGGCGATATCGTCGGCTTGAGAATCGCCGCGAGTAACAGGTCGCCATCGATCGTCACGACCTTTGCCCCGTCGAACTGCTCGAAGTCCGCCGCATGCCAAAGACTGCGATGGCGCTCTAATTCGTTTCCGCAAGATGCGCCCTGTTCGGTATCGAACTTCGGCGTCGAGATAATGACCGCCTTATTCGCTTTCTTCACCGCTTCGGCGAGCAATTGCATTCCTGCTTTTTTGTCGAAGTGCTCGATGATGTCGCCCAAAAAAATGATGTCGTAATTGCCGAGCGTCGGCAGGACCTTGGCTGCATCGCCACGATGAATCTGGTCGTAATGAAAATCGTGCGCAGGCGTCAAGTATTCCGGGTAACCTTCGATACCGTCGATCCGCACTTTCCAATTCTTGCGGTCGTAACGTTCCGGGGTGCTTTCGGACAAACGAATGTCGGTGTATTCGCGAAATAAATGTCCCCATTTTCCAAACCCGACGCCGACGTCCAGCAGCGACTCGGGCTGAAGGTGGAGCACAAGTTGAATAACAGTTGGGATTGCGGTGGCGCGGCTCGTTGGCACGGTTGAAAAACCTTGCCTTTCACCGCTGCGACTTCAAGCTTTTATTCAATGTCATTTGTCAGCCGAGCCCTCAAACGATGGTTTTTCAGCAGTTCTTCGTACTGGGAAAAGCGTTACCGAGACGGCGGTAATTCCGGCGCCGGCTCGTATAATGAACTTGCCGCTTATAAAGCGGACTTCATCAATAATTTCATCCGCGCAAACGGCGTAACGCGTCTGTTCGACTTTGGAAGTGGTGATGGTAATCAAGCTGGGTATTTGCAGGTCGAAAGTTATCTCGGTGTCGATGTGTCGAAAACCGCCGTCACGATGTGTCGCGACAAATTCAAGAGCGACTCCAAAAAACGATTCGTAGTCTACAATCCGGACACGTTCAAAACGGAAATTGCAGCGTATAAACCTCAACTGTCCATCTCCATGGACGTGCTCTATCACCTCGTCGAAGACGAAGTGTTCACGAAATACATGACCGAGCTTTTCGAGACCGCCGGCGAACACGTCGTCATCTACGCGAGTAACTTCGATAGCAAAGACAAAAGCCTCCATCACCGCGACCGCAATTTTACGCCCTTCGTCGAACGAACCTTCCCGCAATGGTCGCTCGTGAAAACCGAGACGAACCCGCATCGCGACAAAAGCATCGCCGACTTCTTTGTATACACGAGAGAACAAGCCGCTGTCTAACGCATGAGCAAGCCGCGCGTCTTCATCGGTTTTAGCGAGACGGCGGGGTATTGCGCTGGCTTGAAAAAGGGCTTCGATGAAATCGGCGTGGAATCAAATTGCTTCATGGTGACGGAATCGGTGTTTCAATTCGACGACCCCGGCAAAGGCAGAATGTTGGCGAGAATGCGCGCGGCGATCGCGTTCCGAGCTCGTGTTCAGGAGGCGGCGCACAACGCAGGAACATTTCGCAAAGTGACACTGTCGATCGCAAAAGTTTTTGCGACATTCTGGCAAACGGTAATCGCGGCCATGGTTTTTTGCTGGGCCGCAATCACCTTCGACGTGTTCATTATTCAGGGTCGAACCAGTTTTGTTGATTTGTTTCGAGTGCCTATCGTTCCGAAGTTTTTCGATCTGGCTTTGCTGAAACTTTTGCGGAAGAAAATCATTTACGTGTTTCACGGCACGGACAGCCGTCCAGCCTACGTGAACGGTTCGCAAGGAACCCGCAAACTGACCGTCGAGCAATTAGCAAAGTACGTTCGCAAACAGCATCGCGACCTGGGTCGAATTGAAAAGTTCGCCAGTGTGATCATCCATTATCCGCTCAACGCGCAGTTGCATCGGAAACAAATCATCTCCCACGAATTTGTGGGAAGACCCGTTGCAGTGCCGTCGGGCACGGTCGAACCAGAGCATGGTGGTGAAGTGATCGTCGGCCACGCTCCATCAGATCCAATCGGCAAAGGCACCGCTTTGATCGAAGCCGTAATCACCAACCTGCAGAAAAAAGGTCATAGCGTCCGTTTGGTGCGGCCAGATGACCGATCGCATTCCGCTGTAAAAAAAATGTTGGCCGAGTGCGATTTTGTCGTAGACCAGGTGTTCTATGACGTGGCGATTTCCTACGTGGCTACTGAAGCAGCGTTCCTCGGAAAAGCGACTGTCATCGGAACCAACGCGCGTGATGAACTCATCAAAGTGACCCCCCCGGAAATGCTCGCGCCAACCGTCCTTTGTCTGCCTGAGGAAATCGAGCCGACCATCGAACGGCTGATTGTAGACGAGAAACTAAGGCGAACCTGCGGGGAGAAGGCGCGCCGATTTGTTGAGACGCATTACGGACCGCTTAATGTCGCCGAAAATTTTCTTAAGATAATAAACGGGAGCGTTCCAGCAAATTGGTTCTTCGACCCAAACTCGATCGAATACGTTTTCGGCTACGGCTACGAAAAAGCCGACGTGAAGAAACGCGTCCACGAACTTGTCCAGCAGTTCGGAACCAGCGCTCTCTGTCTTGATGACAAACCGCAAATGCGCGACCGATTTCTCAATCTGCTCTGACTCGATCGACTAACCAGCGCGCATCACCGTAGCCGGTGAAATAGTGAACTGGCATTGCGGGAATGTTTTGCGAATGTAACCCAGCACGGATGCTTCCAATTTGCCGACAAAAATTTCCTTCGCTTGATCGTCCGAAATCGTTTTCGGCAGTTCGATATTGAAGCCGGTTAGATGGACAACGCTATCCGCAACAAAACTCTCCAGGTCGACGTGACCGGTGTATCGTCCACTTGGCCAAGACCGCAAATGCGGCTTGATCGTCACATGGGTCGTTTGTGGTTTGAGTAGGCCCTCTTTACAGAGAGCTTCGAACTCCGATTGTGACAGAGCCAAATCTTCAACCGGCGCCAGTGCTTGCTCACGAATGCCGTAAACTTGCGCATTAATGTGCGAAACCGACGGACGCATCAACGGGAAGAAAATGATGTCATCGATATTTTCTTTTCCGGTGAAAATCATCGCCATACGTTCGATGCCCGGTCCGATGCCCGTCGTAGGGGGCATACCGTATTCGAGCGCTTCGATGAAATCGAAATCGAGCGTATGAAATTTTCCAGCGTCGCGTTCTTCGGATTTGTAGGATTTGCGCCAGGTTTCAAGAAGGTGAACAGGATCGTTTTGCTCCGACCAATTATCGCCGCATTCCATACCGGCGATGAAAATTTCGAAACGTTCGACGTAACGCGGATCGTCCGACGTCGGCTTGGCCAAAGGTGAAATCTCGATCGGATGACCGTAAACCAGCGTCGGTTGAATGAGTTCTTTCTCAACACCCTCAAATGCCTTCACGAGCGCTTCGCCGATGCTCGGCTGCTTTTCGTTCATGCCGATACTCGCGAGTTTCTCGTTCGCTTCATCAACCGTTTTGATATCGCGAAAATCGATGCCGTATTTTTCTTTGACCGCGTCAGGCATGGAAATGCGTTTCCACGGTTTGCCAAAATCAATCGTGTGCCCGAGCACAGTGAATTCCGTGCGACCGAAGACATTCGTGGCAATGTAACGGAACATGTCCTCGATCAGGTTCATGTTGTATTCGTAGTTCTCGTAAGCGGCCATGGTTTCAACCATCGAGAACTCCGGGTGATGACTGCGGTCGATGCCTTCGTTGCGGAAATAACGGCCGATCGTATAAACCTTGTCGTAGCCCGCCACGATCAAACGCTTCAAATATAGCTCGTGCGAAATCGCCAGATACATGTCGCACCCGAGTGCGTTTACATGCGTCTTAAAAGGCTTTGCCGTGCCGCCGCCGTATTGCGGTTGAATCACCGGCGTGTTGAACTCCAAAAAACCACGTTGGTTCAAGAACTCGCGAATGGATGAAACGATCTTGCTGATGTTCGCGTAACGTTGTGCTGATTCCGGTTCAAGTATCGTGTCGAGATAACGTTTGCGCAGGACTTGTTCGCGATCTTTTAGGCCTGACCATTGATCGGGCAGGGGACGAATAGCCTTGGTCAACATACGAATTTCTTCGACGAGCACGGAAATTTCACCGCGTTCGGTGCGCATGACCTTGCCCGTGGCCTCGATGATGTCGCCAAGGTCGGTCAGGTTCAACTCGGCGTAACCCAAAGTGGCAGTCGAGGCCTCGGTCGGCTTAACCAAATTCTTCCGCAGAAAAAGCTGAATCTTACCTGTCTGATCCTGCACGTGCGCAAAAGCGAGCGCGCCTTGTTTGCGCCAGGACATGAGGCGACCGGCGACAGTGACCGTCTGCCCATTCAACGCCTCGAATCCATCGAGAATTTGTTTGGTGTAGTGGGTGCGCTTGCTTTTGGAGGGATACGGGTTGAGGCCCAGTTTGCGCAACGCGTCCGCTTTGGCGACGCGGCCACTGCGGATTTCGATTAGAGGGTTATTTGTCGCCACGGTTCTTTCTATTTAGACAGTAAATTAGCCGGTTACGAATACCTGCCAAGCGCGCGAATGGCAATTACGGAGTGCGGGTGTCTCGCCCGCAGCAACTCGATTAAATCATGAGCGGTCAATATTTGCATTGTGCAACACAAGTAACCACCAATGCCCAGTCCTCGTCTTACCACGCAATCAGCTTGACCCCACTCGCAACTTAGGCGGACAATTTCATCCTATGACGCCCGATTCTTCAGAATTCCAAACCCGTCGTTCCTTCATCAAAAAAGCCGGCATCGCCGCGACCGCTGCTGCTGCCGTCGGCACGAACATTTTCAAAACCCCCGTATACGGCCAAACCCAGGCACCGTCGCCGGGCCGCGTCATTGGTGCTAACGAACGCATCGTTGTCGGGTTCG
The DNA here is from genome assembly GCA_028293405.1 of Verrucomicrobiales bacterium. GTDB lineage: Bacteria > Verrucomicrobiota > Verrucomicrobiia > Limisphaerales > Palsa-1400 > JAICXV01. The sequence goes on along the minus strand of JAQGOW010000389.1, from coordinate 199 downwards.
TTGGATGCGGCACCCAGGGTCGCACGCACGTGCGTTCGCAAAAAGCAAACGCGGCTGATAATAATATTGTCATTGCCGCGGTTTGCGATTTGTTCTCGAGAAATCTGGAGCTCGGTCGCAAGGACGCAGGCATCGACGGTGCGAACTGCTATAAAGATTACGAAAAATTGCTTGAGCGCAAAGATATTGACGCCATTAC
>JAQGOW010000387.1 GCA_028293405.1 Verrucomicrobiales bacterium | reverse complement strand
CTTGGTCATTATCGTGCGTGAAGATCACAGCGCGCCCGTCGTTGCGGTGCAGGCATGGTGTCAGACTGGCAGCATCCACGAAGATAAATGGCTCGGTGCAGGGCTCTCGCACGTGTTGGAGCACATGCTTTTCAAAGGGACGACGACGCGTCCCGGCAGTCGTATCGATCAAGAGGTGCAGGAAGCCGGCGGTTACATGAACGCTTACACGTCGTTCGACCGCACGGTTTATCACGTCAACGTTCCGAACACCGGTGCGAAGGTCGCGATCGATATTCTTTGCGACATCATGCAGCACGCGACGTTGCCTGCGGATGAACTCGCGAAGGAACTTGATGTTATCCGACGCGAGATGGACATGAACCAGGACGATCCGGGACGGCGCGCGGGTCGGCGGTTGTTCGAATGTGCGTTCACGCGCAGCCCGTATCGGCTCACGATTATTGGCTACCCGGAAATTTTTAATGAACTGAAGCCTGAGGATATCGTCGGCTACTATCGCCAGCGTTATATCCCGAACAACATGCTTTTCGTTGTCACTGGCGACATCAAAACTGACGATGCGATCGCGCAAATCACTCATTCGTTCAAAGGCAATAAAGCGCGGCCGATGGCTCCATTGCCTTTGCCGCCGGAACCGAAGCAGACGGGCGCGCGCGAGATTATCGAAGAAGCCGCGATCGAACTCGGTCATGTGCACGTGAGTTGGCACACGGCGGATTTGCGCCATCCCGACATGTCGGTATTGGATATTTTGGCGGCTTTGCTCGGCAGCGGACGCAGTGCGCGGTTGTATCGGGAAGTGCGCGAGAAAAAAGGTTTGGTCACCTCGATCGATGCGTGGACGTATAACCCGGGTGAAATTGGATTGTTCGGTGCGAGTGCTGTCGTTGATGCGAAACAGTTCGCTCCAGCTCGCGATGCGTTGTATGCGGAAATTGAACGGATCAAAAACGAACCGGTGCCGGCGGAAGAGTTGGCCAAGGTCGTGAAACAATTTGTGGCGTCTACGCTCGCGACGCGCAAGACGATGCACGGTCAGGCGCAGGAACTCGGCGCAAATTGGATCGGCACGAACGATTTGAATTTTTCAGAGCGTTACATGGCGGCGATCAAATCCGTTTCGGCCGCTGACCTGCAACGGGTGGCCCGCAAATATTTTACCCCAGAAAACCGGACGCTTTATGCGCTCCTGCCGAAAGGTGCAACGCCTCAGGTGAAGCAGGACAGCGAAGTTTTCAAAGAACACGCGATTGAAAAGATCACGCTGACGAACGGATTGCGTTTGTTGGTCAAGGAAGACCATCGATTGCCCTTTGTCGAAATTCGCGCGTCGTTTCAAGGTGGTGTCCTTGCTGAAACCGAAGCGAACAATGGCGTTTGTCAGTTGATGTCTAAAATGCTTTTGCAAGGCACTACGCGCCGTTCCGCTGAGCAGATCGCGACTGAGATCGAATCGGTTGGTGGGAGCATTGATTCGTTTGGCGGCAACAACAGCTTCGGTGTTTCCGTGGAAGTGCTCAGTGACGATTTCGATACTGGCATGGACGTGTTCACCGATGTGATGTTGCGTCCGTCGTTTCCATCTGCGCCGTTCGAAGTGGAACGCCGGGTCCAACTGGAAAGCATCCGCGAACAGCGCGATCATTTATTGCACAGCTGCGCTCGCGCCATGCGGCGAGCCCTGTTCGGCACGACGACTTACGGCCTCGACTCGATCGGCAACGAAACCAGCGTCGCGAAATTGAGCACGAACGATCTTCAGGAATTTCATGCGGGGTTTGTAGTTCCGAACAATTGTGTGCTCGCCATCTTCGGCGATATCACGACCGCCCGCGTCAAGGAAGCGGTCACGAAAGCTTTTGGTGATTGGAAGAAAAACGATGCGCTCTCGGCCGAGATTCCGAAGTCGGCGCCATTGAAAGAATTCCGTCGCGTCAACGAAACCCGCGACAAGAAGCAAGCCGTGCTCGTCATGGGTTTCTCCGGTGCGAGCGTGCGCGATCCGGACCGTTACGCGCTCGAGCTCGTGCAGGAGGCTTGCAGTGATTTAGGGTCACGTCTTTTCTTGCGCATCCGCGAAGAACTGGGCCTGGCTTATTACTGCGGCGCGCAAAATCTGCTCGGCGTCGCGCCGGGCTACTTTGCGTTCTACGTCGGGACCGCGCCTGACCAGGTGAAACTCGTCGAGGAAGAGTTGCTCAAAGAAGCCGCTCTCCTGCGCGAAAAAGGGCTCAGCGCCGAAGAACTTAGCCGAGCCAAAGCCAAACTGATCGGCCAAAAGAAAATTGCCCGTCAGGATTTGGGCGGCTTAGCGCAAACTGTTGCCTTGGACGAACTCTACGGACTTGGCTACGAAAACAACGATACCGAGGACGCTAAATACCAATCGGTGAGCATTGAAGATACGAAGCACGTTGCTCAGAAATATCTTCGAGCCGACGCGTTGGTGGTTTCAGTTGTTGCGCCTGAGAAGGCCTAAGGCAAAGCGGCCAACTACTGCGGGCCAACCATTCGGTCCCGGCGCCAATTCAATGCATCTAACCGCGGGGGCACCGGCACCTTTGCAGACCACATGAAGTGGCAGTTCTTGCAATAGAATTCTTTATCGATGATGTGCAGGAAACAAAGAATTTCCACAAACACCGGCAACACAAACTTGCGACTGAACTGTGGGTATTCAATATCAGGGGAATCACATTGCGGACAGCACAGGTCGTGACAGAGCAAGTGTTCCAGCGGGTCGATGTCTTTGAGGAATTTGCGCGCGCGCTCGTAATCTTTTAAAGGAACTTCGACCTTTTCGTTCGCGAGCGGCCGGGACATGTAGAAGAATTTTTGGACTTTGGTTTCGTCGGCAACCTGCGCTTCGAAACCTTCGCGCATCAACCGTTTCGCCACAGCTTCCGCATCTTCACGCTCGTTGAAGGTGGCCACAACTGCGGTCCGTCCGGTTACCGTTTTCCGAGCCATACAGCAACGTACACCACGTTGGCCCAAAGCTCAAATGAGGCAGATGCCTTTCGATCCGGAGCTATGGTTTGAAATTTTTCCCAACGTACTCCGCGATTTCTCCACCGATCGCCAATGACGCCGTCGCTCCCGGGCTTGGCGCATTCAACACGTGGAGCGCGCGTTGGCGTTCGACTAAACAAAAGTCCTGTAGCAACTCACCTTCGGGCGACATC
>JAQGOW010000360.1 GCA_028293405.1 Verrucomicrobiales bacterium | reverse complement strand
GCCTTGCGGACGATCGCGAGGCCGATGCCGGTTCCTTCGTAAAGTTTGTCGCTGTGAATTCGCGCGAACATGCCAAAGATGCGCTGTTGATCCTCCGGAGCGACGCCGATGCCGTTATCACGGACGCAAATGCGAACATCTGAATCTACGGGCTCGGTCCAAATTGAGACGTGTGACCGGGCACCGGGTTCGACGAATTTGACGGCGTTTGCGATTAAGTTCGAGAGGCATTGGGTGAGGGACGCGTCGTGAGCGAGGACCGGCAGGAGAGGTGTTTTACAGATGACATCAGCTTTGTCGGACTGCAGTGTCGGATATTGTTCGATGATACCGTTGATCAATGGCGCGAGATCGATGCGGGTTAACTCGAGTTCCGCCTGGCTAACGCGGCTGTAAGTGAGGGAGTCTTGAATGAGTGCGTCGAGGCGTTTTGAATTGCTAACAATGCGTTCCAGATATTGATGTTCGCACGAGTCGAGTTTCTTGCCGGCATCGGACAGAAGCACTTCGGCGTAACGACTCATCGCGCGGAGGGGCGCGCGCATGTCGTGCGAGACGCTGTAGGAAAAGGCTTCGAGTTCGCCGATCGTCTCCTGAAGTTTAGCGGTTCGTTCGGCCACCATGTTTTCGAGATTGTGCGCGTGCTGCTTGATTTGGTTGTGAGCGGTGCGGAGTTGTTCACGATTTTCCTGAATCTGTTGCAGCATTTGATTGAAGGATTCGGTGAGCTGGCCGACCTCATCGGAACTCAACTTTTGCGCGCGCAATGTGTAGTCGTTGCGAGTGGAAACGGTGTTGGCGGTTTCAGCGAGCGCGAGAATCGGGTCGGCGATGCGCCGTTGCATGGAGCGCGAGATGAAATACGCAATGAGTAAGGAGGCGGCCATGACGGCGAGAACGATGCCGGTGTAAAGGCCGAGGCGTTGATAAAGCGCAGACGAACTGCAGCGTAGCACCAACGTGCCGATGGCGTCGTTGTTGCCGGTGACGGGTTGGCTATAAATGAGCGACCCCTTTTCGAACCAATAACCGGAAGGAAATTCAGGCGCAGCCGGGAGCTCGGGCTTCGTGTTGGCCGGTTGATATCGCGCGAACGGTTTATCGTGCTGGTCGTAGATGACGGCTTCAAGAATGTACGGTTCTGCGCGCAAAGCGGACAATATCTGCGTCGCTTCATCGTCGCGTTGAAACGCCACTGCGGCGGCGCTGTTGTCCGCGATGATGTGCGCCATCGTGGAAGTGTTGCGGACCAGGGAGCGTTTGAAACTGACGACCTCGTAGCAGACGAAGGAGACGGACGTGAGGAGCAACGCGGCGGCGGTGCTCAACACAATCATGGACCTGAGTTTTGCTTTAATGGAAACGGCCGGCGTTGCCATACAAAAATACAGAAAAGTTCCGCTGAAAGCTTCTACCCGTCTGCTCAATAAAGTAACCCGAAAACGGCCTAGTGCAATCTACTGGGATGGTAAACCCGCACTTAGTATTGGATGGCTTTGTAGAATTTGATTCCCGGGCTGGTGAACGGATCGTAAAACGGAACAAAACCGCTGGTGTTGGCGGCGTTGGTGATTAACAGCCAACTGGTCAGGTTGTTTGAACCGTAGATCAAAAAGTTTCGACCGGTGAGACCGCGGAGCGTAGTGAAAAATTGCGAATTGTTGGAGGACGTTGCAATGAACTCAGGCACGCGAAGGACGCCGGCGGAACCTGCGTTGTAGATGCTCTGAATTTCCGTCGCGCTGAGATCGCGATTGAAGAGCATGAGTTCATCGATTGTTCCCAGAACGTGATCAATCGTGCCGCCGAAATCAGCGCCGATTTGGCCGCGCGGCAGGTTGATCGTATTCGTGATGGTTTCTTGAAACGCGCCGTTGACGTAGAGGCTGGTGTTGGTGGTAGTGCTGACCCATGCGAGATGGGTCCATTCATTGACAGGGCAGATGTAATTGAAGCTGTAATCTTTGATGCCGAATTGCGTGAACCCGACTTTGCTGGTGTTCCTGTTTTGTTCCAGTTTCAGTGAGGTGAACTTGTCGCCGATAATGGCCGAGGAAACCCATGGCGTGAACTGGTGATAAACCCAACACGACGCGGTCCACGGCGGCGGAACCGGTGTGCCGTCTACATTTAAGTGTGTGTTAGTAGCTGCATCGAAGTAACAGCCCAAACCAACTTCTCCGTTTAGGATGGCGACACCGGCAACTGGGCTCGCGTCATTGGATCCGTAGACATCTTTCAAATTGCCGTCGAATGGCCACCAGTTGATTAGGCCAATTGGGGCGGTAATTGAGCCGGGCGGATTGGAGGTGGGATTTGCGACAACGGAAAGGAACGCGGCGGAACTTACGGTCGAGATGCCGGGCAGCGAGCAGACAACGGAGTAGAAGCCGGCGTTGGTGGTTTGCGCGTTGAATACGGAGAAGGTGACGCTGGTTGCTTGAAAAATGTCCTGACCGTTAAAGTGCCATTGGAAAGTCGGCGTGGCCGGACCTACCACTTGCGTCGAAAATGTCGCAGTGTCGCCGACGGTGACGTTCGTGGACTGCGGCGGTGAAAATAGCGTGAGCCGCACGGGAGCGCTGGTTGTGTTGCCGGATAGATTTCCAATGATAACGCCATAGTTGCCAGCGTTTGAGAATTGAACGTTCGTGATACTGAAGCTCGAGCTGTTGGCTCCGCCGATCTGTGCGTTTTCGTAGAGCCATTGGTAGGTGACCGGGCCACCGGACGAAACAATAACCGACATGGTGGCGGTCGTGCCGGTTTCGGTGAGCACATTGCTGGTCAGGCTTAGGATAATCGGAGAGTTGGTTTCGACGGTCAGTGTTGCTTGCTGGCTGGTGACCGAGCCGGCGTAATTGGTGACAATAACTTGGTAGGTTCCGGCGTCGGCAACTTGAGCGTTTGTGATGGTGATTGAACTTATCGTCGCAGAGGCAATCGCGGAATTATTCAAGCGCCATTGATAGGCGAGCGGGGAAGCGCCTGTCGCTGTGACGGTGAACGTTGCAGTGCCACCGACGGATGTGAATTGGTTGACGGGCTGGCTGGCGATTAAGGGCGCGGAAAGGACAGGACCAAATCTAATGCCGCGATAAACCTGGTTCACGCCACTCAGAGCGAGCGTGCTGAATGGAGAATTGATGCCGGTATCGGTGACTTTGACGACGCGCGTTGGGCTACTGCCGGTGTTGCCGATGGTGGTGGCATAGAGGACAGGAACCGTGCCGGTCCAGTCGACAACCAAATTTTGCAACCCATCGCCAGGGAGACCGTTCGTTAGATGGTAGGTGTTCACCCAAACGCCGTGCACGTTGTCGTAGTCCCAACGTTGTATGCCGCCTTCGATCAGGCTGTAGGGCCGCGAATCCGCAAAGTAGATAGTCGTGTTGAAGGGGTTGACGGCGAAGTCGTCGACGCCCTTGGACGTTGCGGTGTTAGCGGTGTTTGTGAAAATGACAGGGGCGGGCAGGGGCGTGTTAACCTTCGGCATGCCGTTGAACTTGTAAATTCCGGTGAAGGTGTCGCCCGTCGTTGAGAGTGTACTCATGTACAGGCTCCCGTTGAACATATGAACGACACGGCAGTTAGGCTTTGTGTTTTCGATAACGGAATGAGTTGAACTGTTGCCAAGATAAACTACGCCGCCCGCCGAGCCTGTGCCCCAGTAATTGTTGGTGCCGTCAGTTGCAGCACAGCGCCATCCGGCGGCGCTGAAGTCAGTGGTGGTCACCGCAGGCTGTTGGAGATTGCCGAGGGCGTCGATGTTCAACACCACACGGGGAACGCTCGAACTGATCGTTGCGGCCTGGGTATTTGTCGTGTAACCGGCAATGGTCAGATACCGGCCATCGGCTGAGCGGGTGAGGAAGCAGTCGTTCGCGGAATTACCAGGAAGCACTACAGCGGAAGGGCCGCTGTTTGGGACAGCAACGCTACTGACATAGGAACCGGTCGTTGTGATTTGATCGAAGAAAACGGGGTTGCCGCCGGCGGTGAGTGCCTGGAAGCCATCGCCGACGCGAACGATAATGAGGTTTGTCTCGTAAAGACGTGTTTGCGCATGTGCTGACGGAAGCGTGCCGAGCAAGAGAATGAGCAGAGCCAGCGTTGTTGACCTAAAAGTCCAAAACCGAGAGGTCGAGCCCGTTTTCATTGCGAGTGGGGTGGTATTAAGCGGCATGGATACAATCAGTGCCGGAACCAGGTGTCAAGAGTTACCCTCCAGCAGGCAGGCGAATTGTTGCGTCCTGACGAAAATTCTGTTAGGTATGTTTTACGTGAAAAAGCCAGTAACAGTCTCAAAGGCGCAGTCGCAATTTCCTGCGCTGTGCCGGCGTGCTGATACAACGTCGGTGACACGGCGGGGTGAAGTGGTCGCCTTCATCGTTCCAAAAAACCGCATGCTCGATTTACTTGAGCAGATGGAAATTCTCGCGAATCCGCGAGCGATGAAAGCTATCAATCGCGCTCGGACCGGCAAAGGCAAAGACCACCCACTCTCGGCACTCGATGCGGACTAAGGTCACCCTCGACGATCAGCCACTCGACTTTATGCGACGGCAACCGCCATCGGCGCGGAAATGTATCCGCGAAGCGCTGCACGAGATCGAAACGGGTTCAGAGTTTCCAGTGGCGCTGGAAGACGAACTCGATGGCTTCTACAAAGTTCGAGTTGGTTCGTATCGTTTAATTTTGCAAGCGATCCCAGGCCGCACCGGTCCGGCTTTTCGCGTCGTATTTGCTGAAAAGAGGAAGGTTGTTTACGAATTGTTCAGCGAGATCCTCGGGTTGGGTGGATCATGAGAAATCGGTCTTTAACTGTGTCAGCGCTTGGCAACCGAACGGCAGCGGTCGGCGACTTGGGCGAGGTTGGTGAGGAATTCTTCGCGCTTCTTTTCGGACCAACCGGCGAGAAGTTCTTCCTGTAAGGTGATGGCGATTTTGCGCGCTTCCTTATATTTCGCACGTCCGACGGCGCTGATTTTGAGATGGTAGGCGCGACGGTCGCGTTCGTGTCGGGCGCGGTTAATCCAACCGGCGCGTTCGATGCGCAGCACGAGCGAGCCAATCGTGTTGGCGTCGCTGCCCATTTCGCGGGTGAGTTCGCTTTGGGTGAGGCCAGTTTTTTCGTGCTCGAGCAATGTGCGTAAGACCGTGAATTGGTCGGGAGTCACGCCAATCGGAGCGATGCGGCGGCGGAACGCCTGGTTCAAACCATACCATGCGCGACGCAATAAAATCGGGATGCGACGACGGGCGGGAGCATCGATCGGCAACGCCTTGGTGGTTGGTTTCGGCATCAGGGTAAATAGTACGTGTAAGTATTATTTCAGTTGCATGGCTTGAAGCGAGTGGAAATAATCGCATCTTCAGGAAAGACAAGACACACTATGAAATCTTTACGTCCGCTTTTGTCGCTCCTTTTTGCTTCGGCAATTTCCACGTCCTCGTTCGCCGCTGTGAATGGTTGGTTGAATTGGCGCGGTCCGAACCAGAACGGTTCTTCGTCCGCGCGCAATTTGCCCAGCACGCTCAATGCTAAGGAGACATTGTGGACGGCGGATTTTCCCGGTATGTCCACGCCGGTCATTGCGAATGGTAAGTTGTATATCATGGGCTACGTCGGCGAAGGGCCGGAGTTGCAGGAAGGTGTGGCGTGTTTTGATGCCGAGTCCGGCAAGTTGCTTTGGCAAAAGGTTTATCCAGACTTTTTAAGTGACACGATTTATCTGCGTTACGCGACGTCGAGCCCGACGGTCGACGAAGAAACGGGTAACGTTTATATCCAGGATACGCAGGGCATTTTCGCCGGCTTCACTGCCGACGGGAAACCATTGTGGGAACATTCGTTGATGGAAGAATTCGGTCGGCTCACGTTTCCGAATGGACGCACGGCTTCGCCGGTCGTCGATAAAGATCTGGTGATTACGCGCGGCATTACTGCCAACTGGGGTGCGCAAGGTCCCGGTGCGGATCGCTTTTATGCCTTCGACAAAAAAACAGGGGAACCGGTTTGGGCTTCGAACCCGGGCGATCGGCCGAAGGATAATTCATACTCGCATCCTGTGTTGGGCTGGCTTGATGGGAAGCGTGTTTTTTATTCAGCGACGGGCGACGGTAGCGTGGTTTGCGTGAACGCACGCACGGGTGAACCGATTTTTCGCGTGCCGTTGTTTAAAGCGGGTATCAACTCTTCGCTTTTGCTGCATGGTAATTCGATCATCGCTATTTACGGCACGCCTTATGAGCCGGGACAAATGGTTGCTTTGAAGATTCCTTCGGTGACACCGACCAACTCCGCCGAACCGATCGTGGTTCCTCGGTCAAAAGTGGAACAGTGGAGCAATGAGATTCGCACTTCGGCGAGTTCACCGGTTCTCGTGGGTGATCGCGTTTATGTGACGAGTGAAGTCGGTTATTTGGTCTGTGTCGATGCTAACACCGGTCGCGTGATGTGGAATTTGAAACTCGGGACTGAACAACGCAATTCGTCGCCGTTGTTTGCGGATGGCAAAATTTTTGCGCCAATCTTGAATGATCCTGCGGTGAACGAGGGCGGCGATGAAGTGGCAGGTGGTCACGGAGCATTATATGTAGTCGAACCTACCGACACTGAGGGCAAAGTGATTTCGAAGGCGACGCTCGACGGTCGTTGTTACGGAACTCCGACAGCGTGGAACGGCAAAATTTACATCCAAACGGCCAAGAAACTTTATTGTTTCGGCAAAAAGGGCGGCAGCGCGGATGTGGCGTCGCAAGAACCCGCATGGCCGGAAGCCGGAGCGGCGACGCAACTGCAAGCGATCCCGAACGAAATGTTGTTGCACCCGGGCGAGACGAAAGATTTCCACGTGCGTTCGTTGGATAAGAACGGATTGACGGTGAAAGATGTTCCGGCGAGTTCAGTGAAATGGGATGCGTTCATCCCGCCGACTGCGAAAGTTCGCGCGACAATGAAGGGCTCGTTTGATGCTGAAGGTAAGTTCACCGCCGCACCGGACAAAGTCCCTTCGGCGGGTGCCTTCGAAGCGCAGAGCGAAGGATTGAAAGGTTATATTCGCGGACGTGTTTTGCCGGGATTGCCGATCAAGCAGGATTTTGAATCGTTCATGTTGAGCGAGACGACCTCGAATTCGGTTGAGGAGCCGACGAAATATGCTTATCCGCCACTGCCGTGGATCGGCGCGCGCTTTAAATTCGAAGTGCGCGAAAAAGACGGCAGCAAGTGCCTGGTGAAGACGGTCGACAATACGTTCTTCCGTCGCGCGATGGTGTTCATGGGTTCGCCGGCATTGAAGAATTATACGATTGAAGCTGACGTGATGAGCGAAGGTAACAAGCGCAAGATGTCCGACGTGGGAGTGATCAATCAACGTTACCTGATTCGGTTGAAGGGCAATGAACAGGCGTTGGAAATTACTTCGAATCAGGAGTTGTTGAGCGCGCGTGTGTCGTTCAAGTGGACGCCGAACACTTGGTATCGCTTGAAAGCGCGCGTGGACGTCGCGGCGGATGGTTCGGGAATCGTGCGTGCGAAAGCATGGAAGCGCGGCGATGCTGAGCCAGAAAAGTGGACGAACGAGGTGCCGGTTAAAATCGCGAACCAGAATGGTTCCCCTGGGTTGTCCGGTTTTTCGCCGCAAGACATGCGGGTATTTATTGATAACATTTCTGTCACCGCAAATTAATCTCACATGAAAACGAAATTTTCTCTTTGCATGGCGCTGTCGGTTGCGACAGCGGCATTTGGCGCTGATTGGCCGCGTTGGGGTGGCAACGATCCCGGGCGCAATATGTATTCGCCTGAGACCGGATTGCCGGACCATTTCACCAAGGAAAAGGGTGGGCGCGTTGAGATGAAGACAGGCACGGAAGAGGTGGATACGAAGAATTTGCCGAGCGCGAAGTGGGTGGCGAAGCTGGGGTCGCAGAGTTACGGGAACGTGGTCGAGGCCGGTGGAAAATTGTTCGTTGGCACCAATAACGAAAATCCGCGGGACCCGCAGCATCAAGGTGACCGCAGTATTCTGCTGGCACTGGACGCAAAGAGCGGCGAGATGCTTTGGCAATTGGTCGTGCCAAAACTGGCCTCGGGCAAAGTGAACGACTGGGAAAACCTGGGACTGCTTTCGTCGCCTTGCGTGCAGAATAATCGTCTCTATGTCGTCACGAGCCGTTGCGAAGTGCTCTGCATGGATACGGAAGGTCAGGCAAATGGAAACGAAGGACCTTTCAAAGATGAAGCTCAGTATGTCTCCGGGCCAGGCAAGCCTCCCGCGAAAATCGGTGCGAAAGACGCGGATATCATTTGGCGTTACGACATGATGGATGAACTCGGCGTGTTCCCGCACAACGCGTCGAACTGTTCGTTACTCGTGGATGATGATTTGGTTTATGCGTGTTCGTCGAACGGCCAGGACTGGACGCACGTGAACATTCCTTCGCCCAATTCGCCAAGCTTCGTTGCGATCGACAAAAATACGGGCAAGTTGCGCGGGGAAGACAATGCCGGAATTGGGCCGCGCATTTTCCACGGGCAATGGGGCTCGCCATCGATCGGCGTGGTGAACGGACGGAAGCTCGTTTTCTTCGGTGGCGGTGACGGAGTTTGTTACGCGTTCGATGCGAAACCAAAAAAAGGAACCGGCGCGAAAATTGAACCGGTTGTTTCGGGTTCGCCGGTCGATCGCGACGAGGATAAAGACACTGATTACCTGAAGAAGGTTTGGTGGTGCGATGTGAACCCGCCAGAGCGCCGTGTGAAAGATGCCGCACACAAATATCCCGCGCCGGAAGGCCCGAGTGAAATCAATGCGACGCCCGTGTTTTGGAAAAACCGTGTTTACGTCGCAGTCGGCCAGGATCCTGAGCACGGCGAAGGCGTGGGCATCTTGACATGCATCGACGCTACGAAGATCGGGGATGTGACCAAAAGCGCCAAGGTTTGGAGCTACGACAAAATTCACCGCAGCCTGTCCAGTGTTTCGATTACACCAGATGGTTTGTTGTTCGTCGGTGATTTCTCGGGCTTCCTGCACTGTCTCGATGCTGAAACAGGCAAGGTCTATTGGGTTCACGACTTGAAGGCGCACGTGTGGGGTTCGACTTTGGTTGCCGACGGTAAAGTTTATATCGGCGACGAAGACGGCGACTTTTTCGTGTTCGCCGCGAGCAAAGAAAAGAAGTTGTTGAGTGTGAACAACCTCGGCGCTCCTGTTTATTCGACACCGATTGTGGCCAACGGCACTTTGTACGTGCATTCGAACGCGCATTTGTTTGCATTCACCGATCCCGCGCGCAAGCAGCCGATTAACGATGCGCCCGCCAAAATTGATTTGCAGAAGAACTAATGAAAAAACTGCTACTGCTGATTCTGGTCATCGCTGTTTACGTGGTGCACCAGGATTTTTGGAATTGGAACAAGACCGAGCCGCTCGTGTTCGGGTGCTTGCCCATTGGCCTCGCGTATCACGCTGGTTATTCCATTTTGTGCGCGATTACGATGTGGGTGCTCGTGAAGACGGTTTGGCCGGCGCACCTCGAGGTTGAGGAAGAAAATCCGAAATCCGAAATCCGAAATCCGAAACTCTAATGATCCCTGTCATCGTCATTTTCGTTTATCTCGCGATCATTGCGTTTATCGGCAGCATCGCGTTTCGGCGCAGCAAGGCGAACACTGAAGATTTCTTCCTCGCCAATCGGTCAATCGGGTCGTTGGTTTTTTTCTTATCGCTGTTCGC
>JAQGOW010000353.1 GCA_028293405.1 Verrucomicrobiales bacterium | reverse complement strand
TCATCATGGAAGGCTACCTGAACCGAACCTCACAGGGACGCGTGGCCACTGAATTGAGCTACCGCAAGCTCGGCTTAAAAATGGGCGGCGGAAATCAGTCGCGATTGATTTAACCTGGATGCACCGGTGCACGTGGTCTGCAGACAACTCGGAATCAAGAAAGGACAACCAAAGTATGGACTTTGATTACATCAAAGCGTGGCTTGAACGCTATAACGCAAGCGTCATGTCAAAATGTCGCCTGTGCGGAATTCTCGGTTTGATAATATTCCCGATCGCGCTCGTTGCCGGTTTCATCCTCGTATTTGTGATCGTGGGAGCATTTACCACCGATCGATCCGGTTTCCCGAGGGTCGCGGTGGCGTTTTGGATATCACTCGGCGTCATGCCGTGTTTGTTTTTAGGCAATTATCTTATGCGCGATCGTCGCAAAGAGAAACGTTGGAACGACGAATCGGCGGACAGCGTTCTCGACTTGATGATTCTGCGCTACAAACTGTTCTTTGCGATTATCGGCTGGGTGCTGTTTACTGGCCCGCGATTGTTGTCGTGGTCGCTGGATTCATTTCGTAACGCGAGATTAATTTCGCAGCAGGACACCCATAGTTGCGCTGCTTTGTTGTGGCTTTTAAATTCGCGGCCCAGTCGTGTGCCGCTGGAAGAGATTCCAACAATTCTCGAATGGTTAAACCTTGAATCAACCATGCCTGAACTGCAAAAAGTCCCGGGCGTTCTCTACTTCCCAGGTCCGCCCGCCGGGCTGACCCTGAGCACCGACCTGCGAAGCGCCATCAAAAACGACAAGTATCCAGAGTAATGTTGGAGGACAGGCTTACGCTTTCTTGCTGTCAGCGGGTTCGGCTGACGTTTTCGCGGTGAGGTTCAGGAACACCTGTTCTAAACCCTTCTCCCCTGCTCGCTTCCTCAACTCTTCGGCCGTTCCCAATGCGACCAATTTGCCTTGGTGCATGATGCCGATTTTATCGGCCATTTCTTCGGCGACATATAACTGGTGCGTCGAAAGAAATACGGTCATGCCTTTGAGCGTGCGCTCCTTCAAAATGTCTTTCACTACACGCGCATGCTGCGGATCGAGACCAACCATCGGTTCATCAATGACGAACACTTCCGGGTCGTGCATCAGAGCGGATACAATGGCTACACGCTGGCGAGTGCCGTGAGATAAACCTTCAATCGGCTTTTCCAAAAATGCTTCAAGGCTGAATCGCGGGATCAATTCACGGCTGGCGGCCTGGATCCGCGCTTCGCTCATCTGAAAAATCTGGCCGGTGAACCGGAAAAATTCCCATGGCGTCAGCTTGTCGTAGAGAAACGGAAAATCGGGCACATACGCCATGCGCCGGCGCGCTTCAAGCGGATCGGTCTGGATATCGTATCCGGCAATTTTCGCGAAACCCGAAGTTGGCTTGAGCAACCCGGCGAGTAATTTGATCAACGTAGTTTTGCCGGCGGCATTAGGTCCCAGCACCGCAAAGAACTGCCCGCGCTCGACGGACAAGCTCACGTCATCGACGGCAGTTAACGTCCCAAAATTTTTTACCAGGTGCTGAACCTCAATCACTCCGCATGTTTGTAACCCGCACCAGACGTTTCATCAAGCACCGGACGCGATCACCGTCGCACCCTTCAGACAGAGGCGTGCGTGGCCATGGCTGGCCGCGAAACGCTGGGCAGCTGGTTGTGTTCGAACCAGAATTGCTTAATCGATTGAACAATTTCGAGCATCTCTTCGGGCGTTGATGGTTTGACCAGATAACCGTTCGCACCGATCCGATAGGCCTGGTCGATATCCTGCTCCAAACGCGACGAGGTCAAAATTAGCACGATTAACCCGCCAAACTCGGGCTGATGACGAATCCATTGCAGCACCTCAAGGCCCATAACGTGCGGCAACTTCAGGTCGAGTAGGACGAGCGATGGAATTGGAAATCGGGTTCGATCACTGTGCTCATCGCGGCCTTCAAGGTAGTCGATCGCGCATTGTCCATCGCGCACCACCTGCAAGTTGGCGTGAACGTCCGCTTTCTTGAGCGCGCGTTTGAGGAAGAAAACGTCGTTTTCTTCATCTTCGACCAGCAGAATCGTTTTTTCCATATTGTCTCGTGCCGCCAGGGTTTACGGCTTGCACAGTTCTATCCAAAAGCGACTTCCCTTTCCGAGTTGAGATTCCACACCGACAGTGCCGCCGATCCGCTCGACAGCTTTTTTAACGATGGCAAGACCGATACCGGTGCCTTCGTATTCGGGACCTTGCGTGCCCCGTTCAAAAATTCCAAAAATTCGCTCGAATAATTTGCCCTCAACGCCAATGCCATTGTCGTCAAACCACACCCGCACTTTCGCACCCAAGTCCTCGGACCAGATTCTGATCTGCGGCTTAACACCCGGAGGGACAAACTTGATGGCGTTCCCAAGTAAGTTCGACACACATTGCGTCAGGCTCGCTGCGTTGCCCAGCACCCGTGGCAATGTGCCAACGATCTCAATTGCGCCTGCGTTCTCCGCCAAATGCGGATATGTATTGATGACGCTTCGCACAAGTTTGTCGAGGTCGACGGGCTCCTTCTTCACCTCCGCGCGGATGATTTTCGTATAGGTCAGCACATCCTGAATCAGTTCATCCATGTGCTTGGCGGCTTCGCTGATTTTATCCAGATACGCCGCGCCTTCACCCTCCAACTGCTTGCGATAATCGGCCAGCAGGATGCGCGCAAAACTGCGCATGGCCCGAAGCGGGGCGCGCATGTCGTGCGTCACGCTGTAGGAAAACGCTTCGAGTTCACCGATGCTCTCCTGCAACTTCGCCGTGCGTTCAAGCACACGTTGCTCGAGATTTTGCTGATACAGTGCGCGCTCCTGTGCCAGTGCGACGAAATCGCAAATCGTGCGCAGATATTCAACATCTTCCTGGCTGAATTCCTGCCGAATGCGTGATGCAAACGAAAGTGTTCCAATCAATTTGCCCCCCGCAATGAGCGGGTGGCAGGCATAAGCCCGAATCCCTTCCGCACGTAGCAGGTCAAGTTCGCGATGATGGAGCACCTCGGTTTGCGAAATGATCCACGGCCGTCTCTGTTGGGCCACCGCGCCACACACGGCGCGGCCAAACGCAAACGTGTGTATTTGCGCGGCGACCTCCTCAGAAATCCCCGCGTGCGAATTGAGTTCGATCACGTTGCCTGCGCGGCCGACCAGGTAGTTCAAATAAATCTCGACCCCGACCTCCGGGGCAACTTGCGCGAAAATTTCCCTCACGATTCTTTCCGGCGACTTCGATGACAACAGATTGTGCGCGGCATCGGCGAGCAACCTGGCCCGCCGCGCTTCTCTCGCGCGCGCCAATTCTGCATGCTTTCGTTCGCTGATGTCGCGCGCAATGCGCGACGATCCAATGACCTCTCCACGAGGATCAATAATCAGCGAAAGATGCATCGATACATCAACCAACGTGCCGTCCTTGCGCCTGCGGACCGTGTCCAGATGTTTGACTCGTGGACCGATGTCGAGCCTAAGCTTCGCGCGTTCCATCTCCTCCATACCGGCAGGAAAGATCATCGAAATATTGTGACCAAGCACGTCTGCCGCCGAAAATCCGAATAAACGTTCTGCGCCTTTGTTCCAACTTGTGACGATGTCTCGGAAGTCGGTGCTGTAAATGGCGTCCTCAGAGGATTCGACAATTGCCGCCAATCGCGCGTTTATTTCTTCATGCCGTTTTTGTTCAGTTACGTCGCGGGCAATTGTTGACGTGCCGATTAATTTCCCATCCGCGTCACGGATGGGTGAGAACGTCACCGCAACGTCAATCTCCCGTCCGTCCTTGCGGATGCGGCGAGTTTGGAACGAAACGCCCTTACCCTGTTTAGGCGCGTCCAGGTATCTATTCACCGCTTCGACGTGATCGGTGCAAGTCAACGACGTTAACGGTTTTCCGATCACTTCCTGCGCTGTGTAGCCGTGGAGATTCTCGGCGGCTTTGTTCCACGTGCGAATGACTCCATCGAAATCTAGGCTGATAATTGACTCGGACGAGTTTGCGACAATTTCGGCGAGTCGGGCATACGATTCTTCCCGGCACTTTCGCTCCGTGATATCGCGAATGACGCAAACGAGACCGCCCGAAGCAATCTTCGACAACGACAACTCCTGCGGGAACCGCGTTCCATCGGCTCTCTTCGCGACGCTCTCGCCGCGCCAACGTCCGTCGCGCTCGATAATCGGCATCACTTCCTCTTCGAACCGTCGCACCTCTTCAGGGTCGTAGAGAATGCTCCAATGTTTGCCGATCAATGTGTACGGATCTTCATAACCGTAAATTTGCGCATGCGCCTTGTTTGCATAAATGAAAGCACCGCTGGGATCGTGGAGCGCAATTCCATCCATCGAAGCGTCCATGGATGCGGCTTGTTGGAGGAGCGCTTCGTCCGCTTGCACATGCCATTCCGAAACATCCTCAAGGGTCAGCATGATGAAGTTTTTGCCCGCCTCCAATTGCACCGCGCACGCATCGACCAGCATCGTGCGGCGGCCAATCTGCTCGAAATCATGAATCACCTCGAAGTCACCGAAGCAAACGTGGCGCTGCACTGTCTGGTCCAGCAAACGTCGTAGCACGGGCACGTTCCAATCACCGCCGCGCAATTCAGTGATCGGGACGTGTTCGGCCTCCTGCGGAGTGAGGTGGAACGTTCCGTAGAACGCGCGATTGGCCTTTTGCACACAGAGATTTGCATCGAGCACGACAAGAGGTAGCGGCAGCGACTGGAGGACGATGTCCGCGAAATGGAGTGCCTGTCGGTGGTCGTGCAAGAAATCTTCCAATCCCCACGCCTGCTGCAAGCTTAGACGGTCATCGCCGACCGTCGGCACTTCAAATCGCGGTCTCATATCTCTCCCCAATGCAACCTGAACCTGCATCGCTCTTCTGTCACTCCATCAAATGGTGCGACTTGGAGGGCTTTGCAGTGCCTGCTCCCACATTGCCAAAGTTCTCCCCGGTGAATTGGCCGGCGTTGTTCGACGACCATTGATGCGTCAATATCCCGAACATGAAAATGTGTTCAACCCCACCGTTTTCCATGTCTGCACGTCCGGCGAATGCTGAACCTTAAAACTTTTTCAAAGACGTCCGATGACGTTTCTGATATCAAATCCCGCACACTCGTGAGCTTCCTGGCTTATTTGACTGTCGATATGGACACAGTCCGGGCACAGCCCTGGCTTGCGCTTCCCCTTGTGTTTCAACTTTGGATGCTGATCGATGCCGTGCGTCGGCAAGAGTACGGCTGGGCGGTTTGGATCTTCGTTTTCCCGTTGATCGGTGCGCTGTGCTATTACATTTACGTCTATCGCGCCGCTCCATCTGCCACCGTCGGGTTCGAACTTCCGGGTGTGCATGATCGCCGTCGCATCAAACAACTGCAGGCGCAGATCCATCACCTGGACAAACCGCATCATCACCTCGCGCTCGGCGATATTTATTTTCAAAAAGGCAAACTCGATAAAGCCGAAGCCTGTTATCGCGCTTCACTCGAACGCGACCCGTCGGACATCGATACTCGCGCGCATCTCGGCCAATGTTTGTTGCGACAGAAAAAGCCGGATCAAGCCCGTCTGCTTTTGCAGCAAGTCTGCACCGAAAACCCGCGTCATGATTACGGCCATTCGTTGATGGCCTACGCCGAAACACTCGCCGCGCTTGGCGACATCGACGCCTCGATTTGCGCGTGGAAACAAGTCCTGGAAAACAACAGTTACGCCCGCGCCCGCGTTCAACTCGCTCAACTTTACATTACCAAACAACAACCCGAGCTCGCGCGACCTGAACTGCAGACCGCCCTGGCCGACGACGTCCACGCCCCAGCCTTCCAACGCAAGCGCGACCGGGTCTGGATCCGCCGCGCCAAAAGCCTGCTCCGCAGTATCTAGTTTCGCGTTTGGCCAAACGCATGAATCGTAAAGGGTCGACGACCTGTTTTCTTCACGCGCGGCAGAAATTTCAAAAATGTTGCTCATTCCTTCTCATTGTTTCTCTTTGGAGAAACATGGAGAAACATCCGAGAAGGGTTGGAGAAACATCGGAGAAACATTTGTTTCTCCAAAACGGCTCACTCAACTGCAACACCGACATTCAAAACGTAGCTCACCACCCCCAGGGTCACTTGGCTTCTTAGTGGTCGTAAATGGTCGTAAGTCGTCGTTAGTGGTCGCTAACGGTCGTAAGTGGTCACAAGATGACCCGTATGCCATCGGCCGTTCCGGCCCTTTCACACCAAAATAAAAAATTATTTTTTTGGCGTTATGAGCCGTTATGAAGCGTTATGAGCCGTTATGGTCCGAAATGACCCGCAATGGCGTAACGGGACCAGCGCCACTTTGGCGCGCTTTCGTGATTTCAAAGAACATTTGCCTTCACAGGCGGCCGACACACGCCGACCCTGCTGCATTTTTTAACATGAAGTAACGGCATTTGTCAACTATTACGACTCGAACATTTACGAGGCCGATGACCTTAACGGCCAAGCCGAACATCGCTTTTGGGACTGCAGTTTTCCGGTTTGAACTTCGGGACGCCGTTCTCTATTGTCGCACGACGTGATGGCTGGTCATCGACCGAACAATGAATCTGAGGGGTGACCACAATTAAACCTAAATCTTCTCGTGGTGCGCCGTTCGCGGCAACGCGGTGGTCGGTGGTTCTGTCGGCGCGCGACCCGCATTCGTCGCAATCGAGCGAAGCGCTGGAGACGTTGTGCCGGAACTATTGGTACCCGCTCTATGCCTATGTGCGGCGGCAAGGTCGCAACCCTCACGATGCGGAGGACCTGACGCAGGCGTTTTTTGCGCGATTGCTTGAGCGCAATTACCTCGCTGATGTCGATCAGGCCAAAGGGAAGTTCCGATCGTTTTTGGTCGCGGCGTTGAAACATTTTTTAGCAAATGAATGGGACCACGCGAATGCGCAGAAGCGCGGGGGCGGCAAGACGGTGATCTCGATCGATGTGGATGCGGCGGAGAATGCGTATCGCTTCGAACCGGCGGACAGCGTCAGCGCGGACAAGATTTTCGAACGGCGCTGGGCGATGACTTTGCTGGACCGGACATTGCAACGACTGGCCTCCGAATACGAGTCTGAGGGGAAGATACAATTGTACGAGGAATTGAAGTCGACAATAACCGGAGATCAGGCAGGCACCGCTTACGCAACCATCGCGAAACGGCTCGGCAGCAGCGAAGGTGCCATCAAGGTGGCAGCTCATCGATTGCGCCAGCGTTACCGTGAGGTTTTGCGATCGGAAATTGCGGAAACGGTAAACACCCGCGAGGAAGTTGAAGAAGAACTGAGGCACCTGTTTTCCGCGCTGAGCTTCTCGTAGCACACAAAGTCCAAAATACTTCGTAACCTTCGACCGGATTT
>JAQGOW010000338.1 GCA_028293405.1 Verrucomicrobiales bacterium | reverse complement strand
GGCACCGCAGAAGCAGCGTTCGTGAGCAGTAGAACAGTTGCGGCAAGGACGAGGGATAACAGCGGTTTAATCATACAGGTAGTATTGTTTGGTTGACACCGCACGGACGTCCGAGTGGAGCACCTTCCTTTGGCACTGTCGAGTATATATAACCGCGTCCGTTCGGAAGATTCCGCCGTCGGTTGGTTCAAACCCGAAAATTTGGTGGATTTTTTTGGAGATTCCCCCAGAATGGCGGTGTTACCTCCCAACGCCACTTTTATGAACGGAAAATCTCATTCTGGAAAAAAACAAGGCGCTGGTTCGACCGGCGGTTCGTCGCCCAAAGGCGCATTAATCTTAGGTGCAGCCGGAGTCGTCGGCTTAATCGTCGCGATCGCGGTGTTCAATGCCGGTTCGCCGCCGCGCACGAATACAACTGACCCGGCCCTCGCAACGGCGACATCGCACAACCCTGCGACCGATCCGGGCGCAGCAGACGGCGTTACGCACAAAGATAATTTTGGCGCCATTCACCCGATGGACGGTTCGCAAGTTCCTACTGCGAAGGTGCCGAAGAAAGTCGTCGCAGACATTGTTTCTGTCGCAAGCTTGACCAATGAAGTCACCGCAGAGGACGCCAAGAAATTCCACGAGGGTCTCACTGAATTAGTCCGCCAAGGAGCGGCCTCGATTCCAGCGATCCAGGAATATTTGGACAAAAATCTCGACTCAAACTACCGCGAGGTCAAAGGCGCGGACGAACTTGGATACTCGTCATTGCGCCACGCTTTGCTCGATACCATAAAACAAATCGGCGGGCCGGAGGGAGAAGGCGCGATGGTCCATGTGCTGGAAACGACGGCCGAACCGAACGAAGTCCATGAATTGGCCAGTAATCTTGAGGCGCAAGCGCCGGGCCGCTACCGCGATCAAATCCTGCAGGCCGCACGCGAAGCGCTCGCTTTGGCTGAATCTGGCAAAGCGGATATCGAGCAGGGTCCGCTCCATCGCGTGTTTCAAACTTACGGGGAAACTTACGTGTCGCCGAATGCCACCGTTGCCGGCGGTGAAGAGCATCACGACAACCCGCAGCCGGGCACGCCACAGCAAGGGCGCGGACAATAGTTTCACTCGTCTGCGCATGGCCTCGCTTTGTACAGCGGCGCTTTGCCGCGAATAGCGTAAGCCGGTTTGGGGTTGCGCCGCATTGTAAACGGTTCGCGCCAAAAAGGTAAATAAAAGCTTCCCGTGTGCGATACTTGTCGGGCACAAAGTTGAGATACATTAACTTGATGCAACACGACTACGCCGTCACCGGACATTGGGCTAAGCCGTTTAACGACGACGCCATGCGCGATTGGGCCATCAGTGTGCGCAAACAACTGCGTGCGGCGCACGTGTCCCTCGGCATGGTTTTCATGACGCCGGACTTTTTCAAGGACGCCGAACAAATCCTCGAACTGTTGCGCGTCCATGCGCAAATTCCATTGCTCATCGGTTGTTCCAGCGCGAGCTTGATCGTTGATTCGAGCGAGTTGGAGGACAAGTCGGGCGTCGTGCTCGCGCTGTATCATCTTCCCGACGCGAAACTACGCGCCGTTCGTTTCACGCAGGAACAACTCGAAGAAGCTTCCAGCCCCGCGTTTTGGCAATTGCAAACAGGTATCACACCCGAGCAGGTCAACGGCTGGCTGGTGTTCGCCGACCCATTTCATCTCGACGCAGAAACGTGGTTGCGGTCCTGGAACGATTCTTATGCACCCAAACCGATCCTCGGCGGGTTGGCCAGCGGCGACATGACCGGGCAGACGACGCAGATTTATCTGGATGGCGAAGTGTTCGAGGACGGTGGTGTGGCGCTGGCGGTTGGCGGTGACGTTGAATTGCGCAGTGTGATTTCCCAGGGATGCACGCCGATTGGCGAGACGTGGACAATTACGAAAGCTGAATCCAATTTCATTCACGAAATCGGCAACCGACCGGCTTACCAGGTGTTGGCCGAAACCTTCGAAACTTTGCCGCAATCGGAACAAAAAAAGGCGAGCGGCAATCTTTTTATCGGGTTGGTCGTGGATGAATATCTGGAAGACTTTCATCGCGGCGATTTTTTGATTCGCAACATTTTGGGAGGCGATCCGACTTCGGGCAGCCTCGCGGTTGGCGCATTTCCGCGGCTTGGGCAGACAGTGCAGTTTCAGCGTCGGGATGCGACCGCAGCATCGCAGGACTTACATGTGTTGCTGGATCGGCTCAAAGAACAGATCGGCAATCATACTGTCTATGGCGGCTGTTTGTGTTGTTGCAACGGACGCGGTGAACGACTTTTTGGCGAGCCCAGCCACGACGCTGCGCTGATTCAGGAGAAAATCGGGCCGTTGCGGTTGGCTGGATTTTTCTGCAACGGCGAGATTGGGCCAATCGGCGACAAAAACTTTCTGCACGGCTACACCGCTTCGCTCGCACTGTTTACCAAGAAGAGCTGATTCAATTAATGTAGACGAGCAGAGCCATTCGATTGGCGCCGGTTTCGCCAATGAACTCTTTCATCCGATGGAGGCTGTCGGTGAGGTAATCCCATTCGTCTTCGAGGTCGACATCTTCGGGCTTGAGTCCTGGATACGTTGGATAGATTTCGAGTTCGGCCATTCGCTTCGGGTCGAGACGTTGACGCAAAGTTTGTTCGTCAACGTTCTCCAGAAATGCGGCGATTTGGGTGACTTCCTCAGGACTAAACGAACGCGCGGGACCGTAGCCGACGTCTTCGTCGCCAACCGGCTTTCCGCAACTGACGAGAAACCCCTGCGGAAACTCGCCTTCCCACCCCGAACCAGTAAAGAGGAAGTGCAGGCCATGCCATGTTTCGTCGATGTCGATGACATCCTGCTCGGGCAAGTGCTCGGCTAGTTCTTGGGGCGCTGATTCTTTGCGATGAAGCAAATGGCCCAGGAAACCGCTGCCGGCCTGAGCTGCAGTGGTGGCGGTCGCCGGGTTAAGGAAATTGTCAATGAGAGCCGGGTGCTCATGGAGTTTTTGACGTGTCGCTTCCGGGATGCGAGCGAGATTTCCGATCATGCTCATAATGCGCCTTTCGCTTGCTGACAATATAACGTCGGCTGGATTCTGTGACGCGTCGAGGGACAAATTAGCGATCAAGCGGGGTGTTTCGGTTTGACCACCGACGAGGTGAGTCATAGTTTCTGCGCTACTTTTGTTTGATGTGAATGCTTTGAGTCCACAATTTATCGGCTTGCTCTGGGGCACTTCCGAGTTGTGCTTAAACCTGGCGAAGCGCGCCAAAGGTGACGCCAAAATAAAGGACCGTCGCTCGTTGGCACTTATCTGGTCGGCGTATCTCGTTGGGATCGTTCTCGGGATCGTTGCTGCTTACAAATGTCCATGGGGCCGGTTTCCGGGTTCTGTGTTGGTCACCACTTTAGTCGTCGGTTTGTTTGCGTTCGGGATCGCGCTCCGTTGGTATTCCATTTTTTATCTCGGCCGTTATTTCACGGTGAACGTTGCGATTCAACCGGGTCATCGCGTCATCGATTCAGGTCCGTATCGGTTTATTCGACACCCGAGTTACACGGGCAGCTTGATCTCAGTGATTGGTTTCGCGTTGAGTTTTCATAACTGGGCCTCTTTCATAATCATCGTTGTCAGTGCGGTTTCTGCGATGCTCTGGCGGATTCAGGTCGAAGAAACAGCGTTGCGTGAGGCACTCCACCCGCAATACGGAGATTACATGCTGCGGACCAGACGGTTGGTGCCGTTTGTTTATTGATGCGCGAATACCGAGGGTGAGATTTGGTTGACTGGTTTCGCCGGCACTTCGACAATGCCTAATCATGAAGGCTGTTTTCATTCGGCCGCCGCAAATTTCTGATTGCGATGCGTTCATCGCGGCTGTGAAGCGGAGCCGCGCATTACATCATCCGTGGATCACGCGGAAACCGACGACGCCGCAAGCCTTCGAATCCTACCTGGCACGTTTTTCCAACGGCGCCCATTATGGATTTCTAGTCATCGAACGAAAATCGAACGAGATCGTAGGAGTCATTAATTTGAACAACGTCATTCGCGATAGCTTTCAAAGTGCGGCGCTTGGCTACTACGCGTTTGCGCCGCATGCGGGAAAAGGTTTGATGAAATCCGGATTATTGCTGGTCGTGAAGCGCGCGTTCGGGGAATTGAAATTGCATCGGCTCGAAGCAAATATTCAGCCGAGCAATCGTGCATCGATCGCACTCGTTAGGAAATGTGGATTTGTGCGAGAAG
>JAQGOW010000310.1 GCA_028293405.1 Verrucomicrobiales bacterium | reverse complement strand
GTCATGTCCGCGTTTTTGTGATATTTGGGATGGGGCAAAGAATAATTGTTCAATCCGCTGACGTGGAAGATAGGAACGTTTGCATCAACGTTCGGTTCCGAATCGGGCGCAAAAAATGTGCGCGCTTCCTTAGGATGATTGTAAACATGCAGCTTCACGCCAAACGCCTCTTCGACATCGCTCGCATTGGCTTCAACATCTAACAGCAGCCGGTTGGCGTGCGAATGCGTGACGTGCAGATGATGGGCTTTGGCGAATTGCTTAACGGCTTCGTAGTCTTGTTTCGTGGGGCCAAACTTTTCCGCGAACTTTTCTGGCGTTAGGAACTGGTGGTAATTTGGACTGGTCGCATCTTGAAGACTTTCGATAAATGCGTTGAGCTTGTCCTGGTCGGGAAGGGGAACTCCGATCGCCAAATGAAAGGATTGTTGTGCGTTAACGCGGGCGACCGGATGCAATCGTGCGACGGCAGCGGGCACATGTTGTTGCAGTTTTTTCGTTCCCGCCGACGCGGATGGACTGACAATTAGCAGCGCGACGAAACCAATCCACGCGATTAGGATGGTTGGGTATAGATTATTACTCCGCATTCAATTTCGGAATGCCCGCTCAACTTGGACAACAGACGCCCATGATAGTGCCGAAAGTGGTCGTCTGGGTCAATGTTAATGGCCTTTTCTGCGGGATATATTGACTGGCGACGTTTAACTGAGTACCGAGGAGCAGGTTACGTGATTAATAACTCTCTCAACGCACCAGCAAGCCCACAACGAATGCGCGTTGTTGTCGTTGGAGGAGGGGCCGCGGGATTCTTTGCGGCGATTACTTGCGCCGAAGCAAATCCCGATGTTCACGTCGTCGTGCTTGAAAGGACGGCGCATTTTTTGTCCAAGGTGCGTATCTCCGGCGGAGGCCGTTGCAATGTGACCAACCGCATGTCTGAGCCGAAAGAGCTGAGCCAGAATTATCCGCGCGGCCGGTCGGCGTTGGTTGGGCCGTTTCATACTTTCACATCGCGCGATACAGTCGAATGGTTTGAATCGCGAGGAGTGGAATTGAAAGTTGAAGGCGACGGTCGCGTTTTTCCAACAACCGATTCTTCGCAGACGATTATTGATTGTTTAACGGAAGCGGCCCGACGTGCTGGCGTGGAATTGAGAGCCGATTCTTCCGTGCAAACGGTTAAGCGGCTCGACCTGGGTTTCGAGCTGGAATTGTCCAACGGCGAAATCCTGCATTGCGACAAGTTGATGCTGGCGACCGGAGGCTGTCGAACGCCCGCGGCAGGACAACTTGCCGTGGCGCTTGGCCACAGTTTAGAGCCACCGGTTCCATCGCTGTTCACATTTCATGTCGGTGTGCCGTGGCTGCGTGAGCTCGCAGGAATTTCAGTGCCCACTGTCCAAGTCAGCGTGCCGACAGCAAAGTTAAAAGAGCAAGGGCCATTGCTTATCACGCACTCTGGCGTTAGCGGACCGGCGATTTTGCGCATCTCGGCATGGGGAGCGCGCGCATTGCACGCGATGGAATATAAATTTTCCATGCAGGTAAACTGGTTGCCACAACTGAACGTGGAATCACTGTCGCAGCATCTTGATTCGCAACGGAAAAGTTCACCTTCGCGTCTTGTCGTCAACTCACCGATCGCGCCTTTGGCCGGACGTTTGTGGGAAGCGCTTGTTTTAAGCACCGACATTCCACGCGAAACTCGATGGGCCGATTTGTCGAGCGCGTCGCGTCATCGGTTGATCCAGCAACTCACGCGCATGGAGCTTCCGGTCTCGGGTAAGACGCTCAATGCCGACGAATTTGTCACCTGCGGCGGCGTGCCGTTGAGCGAGGTGAATTTCAAAACGATGGAAAGCAAAGTTTGTCCCGGTCTTCACTTCGGCGGCGAACTCCTCGACATCGACGGCATCACAGGCGGATTCAATTTTCAATCAGCCTGGACCACTGGCTGGCTCGCCGGCAACGCCATGGCGAAGCACGCTTGAGCGCCTACTCGCGAGGTCCTCAAGAAGCTGTGCGAACAAATTCACCTAGGTTGCCAAAAAACGAAAACAGAACTAGCTTTTGCCAAATCCTATAAAACATATGAGTGGGCGAAAGTTGGATCCGGAATGTATGAACTTGCCGTCGGTTATTCTTGCTTCGGGTTCGCCTCGGCGCTCTGAGTTGTTGCGGCAACTCGGCGTTGACTTTCAGGTCATCCCGAGCAGCGCGATCGAAAGTGAGTCCGAACACCTTTCGCCCGGGGAACTTTGCTCGCTCAACGCATATCGCAAAGCCCGCCTTGTTTCAAAACATCACCCCGACGCACTCGTCATCGGCATGGATACTGTCGTCGCGCTCGACTCCAAAGTTCTCGGTAAACCACGCGATATGGACGAGGCGTTTGCGATGATGCGGTCGCTACAAGGTCAAACCCATCGCGTGGTGACTGGAGTTTGTTTGATTCATCTGCGGTCGCATAAGCAGAAGATTTTTGCAGAACAAACTATCGTGACGTTTCGATCGCTGAACGAAGATCAGATTCGAGAATATTACCGGCACGTCAATCCACTGGACAAAGCTGGCGCATACGCGATCCAGGAAAACGGCGACCAAATTGTTTCGCAGGTAAAAGGCTCGTTCACGAACGTGGTTGGCTTGCCCATGGAGCGGTTGGAGACCGAACTCACTGCGTTCGAATCGCTCGTGCCCATTCACGCCTGACGATCAGTAGGTCAGAGTAATTGCAAATAACCCGGAGTAGAGAAGCGCGTCGAGCTTGCCGCGATTGCCATTGTCGAACCCGGGAATCGGGTCAGTGTTTGAGCGGTAAATATCCCGATAGCCGCGACCCGGGACCAGAACACCGATGCCGGTTGAAATAATCACGTTGTCGGTGAGCAATGGCCGATATTGAAAACCGGTGCTGATATCAAAGCCAAATTCGTTGCCGACTTTGTCGGTCAGCAAAACGGTTTTCAGCGAATCGGTTTCCGCGAATCGGATGTAGTTGAAGTTGATGAAATTTCTGAGCTTCGGCGTGACCTCAATCTCCGTGCCCAATCCATAGATGAACACACCGGGGTTCACGAAATTCGCCTGGCCTTCGGTTTTGCTCGTGCGCAAATCGGGCAACAAACTGTTGCGTTGTTTCAGACCGACCGAGGTTCCCGCGAGATTGAATCCCTGGCGTGCATACCAACTGAACGGGCCACCGCTGAAGTGTGGGTTATCGACGATGCTATCGAATCCATTCGCTTTGCCGTCTTCGGCTTTGCCGTCGCCGGACGCGTAGAAGAACGAGCCTTTGTAACGAATCCAATCGCGGTCGTAGGACAATTCGAGCGCGCCCATTTGCGCGTTGATGTCGGTCGGTTGGCCGGCGATGCCGTTGAAGGAATCGTGCCCGAACACTTCGTAAAACGCGTGGTTCACGTTCCATCGACCAATGTGCCCGTCACCGGCCCAGCCGGCGTAAAATGCGTTGATATCGTGTTCGACGACGGTACCGATTGGTGTTGGGCGGGTGATGTTGCCGTTGCGATCGTAATGCGTGCCGCCCTGGTCGAGGTTCGCGTGGAAGCTGAACTCAGCTGTGTAACCTTTCACAAAAAAATCCTGTTTGTAAGCATTGAGGATGAACACGCGCTGGTCGCGTTCATCGGCTTTGTTTAGCTCCGAATTCGTATCTTTCTCGCGCATGTCGAATGCGATGACGTTGTATTGCCACAGATTGTTCGCGTAATTGCCGAACACGCGTGCGGCGGAATTGATGTCATTAAAAATGAATCCTCGAAAGTCGCTATTGAACGGCTGGTTGCCCAATCGGAACGCCCAAAAATCGTAGTTGTCGGATAGGTCGCCCATGTGCAATTCACCGAACGCCTGTTGGAACGGCGAAAAGTAATCCGAGTAGCGAGTGGTGCCGCGGGACGGGTCCGGGCTGATCACGGTTGTTTCGTGCAGGTCGACGTAGTTGAAGTTGTAGACCGGTTGCAGGAACAGCGTCCAATGCGGCGGTTGAAAAACGGTTTCGCCTTTGAAAAGCTCGGCCGAGAACGAGAAATATTGTTGCAACAATGTTTGCTCGCTGTTGCCGAAGAACTCGGCGCTCGCCGGCTGCGATGAACTGACGCCGCTTGGTGTCGGCAAGGTTCGATTTTCAACGAGCGTCTCCGTGCTCGCGGTCAGGTTCAAAAAAATGTCCTGACCGATAATCGGTAAATCGCCTTTCAACACGCTCTGCCGATAGGGACGCCACATGGCCGGTTCGGGATTTAAGTATGGAGTCTCGGCGTCACCGGTTACATAGCGTCGCCACGGGGCGAACGGAATTTTCCAACGATTCGTCATCGGCTCCGTATTCGGCGGATAATTGTGGCCTTCGTATTCTGGTGTCTCCCACTTCCACGGAATGCGTTCGTTTAAGCGCGTGTGTGACCTCGGCAGTTTTAGTGTGTTCGGAACGGGTTCGTGGCCGTAGTTGCCCGGGGGCACCAGTTGCATCGGCACGATATCCCTGCTTTCCAGATTTTGCCGAGGCAGTTGCATCGGCTTGTCTATCGGTTGCCCCTGGAAATCGGGCAGGACGCCGAAGTTCGTTTTGTAAAACGGCTCGGGCGCAGGTGTCGCAACGCCGCCGCCGGGATCGGGATTGAACTGCGCTGGCGGCGCGATTGGGCCGCTTCGATCCAAATGGAATCGACGACGGTAATTCGTTTCGTCCTCCGATTGTTTCGGCGAAGGCAAAGGTCGGCCGGTGTCCGGACTGAATTTTTCCGGCGATCGAGGAGGTCGATTTGTGCTGACGGTCTGATGGGGCTTCGGTAGGTCTAGATTGGTCTGCGCACCTGCCGTGAGGCACGAGGCGGCGGCAAAAAAAAGGGGGAAAAATAATAGTGCGACTAGGTGCGACTGGGTGCGACTAGGTGCGACTGGGTGCGACAAACCGAGCTTCAGTCGCACCCCGGTCGCAGTGGCAGTAGCAGTAGCACTCCAAGTCGCCGCAACCCGAAGTAACAATGAATGACGACCTTGCATCTGGGCTTTGGCCCGCGTGCAATTGTTGTTGGTCGTGTCGACATTCATATCGCAACTTTAAACGTACGGTGACAGAAAAGCTTCTTCTGTGATGTCAGTTTTTATTAAGAAAGCTGGCCGAATGTGCCGTGTTACCCGATTCGGTTGACCTGCTTGGTTAATGGAGTCGGCGTTGGGATGCAATTTCCTAGTCGGATTACCAAATCGTTCCTAACATGGCGAGCGTGAAACGGTTCGCGTGCTATCTATTTCTCTGCCTGTTTGGGCTCAATGCATCCGCGCAACTGACGGCTACCGATGTCACGAATGTGGTTGCTCGCGCTGTAAAGCGTGCTCGGGTCGTTTCTTCCAACAGCGTCATCGCCGTAGTGGATCGCGAAGGTTGGGTGCTGGCGGTTTGGAGCGTTAATGGCGCAAGTCCAAGTTTGGACGTTGTCGCGAATGCGATTTCGAAAGCAGGCACCGCGGCTTTTCTGAGCAGTAAACAAAACGCGTTCAGTTCGCGTTCCGCTGGGTTCATTATCCAGCAACATTTCCCACCGCCGGTGAACAACAAACCGCCTGGCCCCCTCGTCGGCGTCGAGTTTTCTAATCTGCCGTTTTCGGATATCAACAAATTCAAGGCGCCGGGTAGCACGATTACTTTCGGATCTTCGCCCGGCAACAGCATCGTGCCAGTTCCCGGCACGTCGCTCGCTGGTGTTCCGGGTGGATTGCCGCTTTATAAGAGCAACGTTCTGGTCGGCGCAATTGGCGTGGCGAGCGCACCGGCTGCGTTTGCGACGAATAAAGACGGCAGTGTTCGCTGCGGTTATCCGATCTTGCCCAACCTGTATGCCCCGTACCCGGACGAAGATGTCGCTTTGGCGGGGCAGTTTGGTTTTGCGCCGCGCCAGGAGATTTGGGGTTCGCACGTTTTCATCGATGGCATCCGCGTTCCTTACGTGAACAGCGGAACCAGAGTTGTGCCCGGCGTTCCGGCTCTCACAAACGGAGCGGCTGTCGCGCCTTATTCGATTATGGGGGCACCGGCAGCGTTTCCGTATCCGATTGTTACGTTGGGCGGGGTGACGAGCGAGTTGCGCCAACCAATTATTGACGATCCGGTTGCTGGAACTATCGCTGGTCAGCCGCGACTGACGGCAGCGGAGGTGACGAACATCATTGCTCGGGCGGCGGCACGGGCGGTGCGCACTCGTGCTGGCATTCGTCTGCCGCGCGGTGCTTCTGCAGCGGTGTTCATCACTGTCGTCAACAATCCCGACAACCCAACTCAGGCACCGACGGTGCTTGGCACCTTTCGCACGCCAGACGCGACGATTTTCAGTTGGGACGTCGCGATCCAAAAGGCGCGCACGGTTATTTATTATTCGACGCGACCAAATATTTTCGCGCAACCGATTGCCTTCTCGACGCGAGCGGTCGGGTTCCTTGCGCAAAGTTTGTATCCACCGGGAATTATTCGCACTGCGTCGGGGCCTTTTTATTGTGACCAGGAAGGTTTTTCGGGCCTGATACCAAGCGCGACGCCGGAGCCGAGTTTGCCAAATGGGATCACGATTTTCCCGGGCGGTTTTCCGCTGTATCGCAATGGCGTGTTGATTGGCGCCATCGGAGTGAGCGGCGATGGCATCGATCAGGACGACTTGATTGCCGCGGATGGCGATTCGTTGTTCCCCGCTCCCACGGACCTGCGCGCAGATCATTTTACGTATCGCGGCGCGCGGTTGCCTTACGCAAAGTTTCCGCGCAACCCGGCGCTCTAAACCCGCTAGTCGGCGTGGCCTCGGTGCTTGTAAATATTTTTGACTGACTGGCTCGGTGCGCTAAGCTGCACGTTCTGTATATGGCAAAATTGACTGTTAATGATCTGGATGTCGCGGGTAAGCGCGTTTTCATGCGTGTGGACTACAACGTGCCCATGGAAGAAAAAGACGGCAAAATGGTCATCAACGATACCACGCGTATCAAAGAGACGTTGCCGACGTTGAAGCTTTTGCTCGGCAAAGGCGCGAAGTTGATTTTGGCGGCGCATCTTGGTCGGCCAAAGGGTAAACGCGAACCATCGATGTCGTTGCAGCCCGTCGCGGTGAAGCTTTCGGAGATGCTCGGTAAGCCGGTGCAGTTTGTAGATGATTGCGTTGGGCCCAAGGCTGAGGAAGCGGCCAATAAACTGAACAACGGCGAGATTTTGTTGCTGGAGAACGT
>JAQGOW010000270.1 GCA_028293405.1 Verrucomicrobiales bacterium | reverse complement strand
AAGAAGGTTCTGCTGTTCTTGCTACTGGCCGTTTTCGTTTTGACGTCAACTGTTGACGCTGACGCTGCAGTGGTAAATTCGGGAGCTCGCACGGTGCACATCGGCAGTCGCACGCAAGCCGTTCACGTGAGCGCTCATCCGCGGAAACATCGCAAGCACAAGAAGCATAAAAAGCATCACAAGCGCAAACATCACAAACGTCGTCATCACAAAAAGAACAAGTGATTGAACATTTGCCTCGGCTGTGCGTCTGATAGTTGAGGAACCTAAAATTTAAAAAGCAAATAACATGAAGAAACTAATCCTGACCCTGACAATCGCAGCATTCGCCGTTTCAACCGCGACCTTCGCAGACGAAGCCAAGAAAGCATGCCCACTCGCCGCCGCGAAGAAACAATGCGCCGCTGGTGACAAGAAGATGTGCTCCGGCAAAAAAGCCGCGTGCTGTTCCGAAGGCGCTTCCAAGCAAGCCGTGCTCTCGCCCAAAGCGAAGCAATAGTCGTAGAAACAACGATTTCGTAGAGCCGCTCGCCTTGCGTGCGGCTCTTTTGCTTGGTTCCCGAACCGTTCCCCCTTACGTTACGATTGGATGAAACGCGAATTTGACAGCATCGAAACAGTGATTGCCGACTTGCGCACGGGCAAGATGGTGATCGTCGTCGACGATGCCGACCGCGAAAATGAAGGCGACCTGATTATGGCCGCCGAATGCGTCACGCCTGCTGCCGTGAATTTCATGGCCAAGCACGGACGCGGTTTGATTTGCGTTCCGACGACGCATGAGCGGCTGAAGCAGCTCGGCGTTGAACAGATGGTGGCGCAGAATCGCGATAAGTTTCGGACGGATTTTCAGATCAGTGTCGATGCGGCTTCGGGTATTTCGACGGGCATCAGTGCGGCTGACCGTTCTCGGACGATTCGCATCATGGCGGATCCCACGGCGGTGCCGGAGGATTTGATCCAGCCCGGGCACGTGTTTCCTCTACGCGCCAAGCCGGGCGGCGTTTTGCAACGCGCCGGTCATACGGAGGCGGCGGTTGATTTGGTGAAGCTCGCGGGTGGTCGGCCGATTGGCGTCATTTGCGAAATCATGAGCGATGACGGCTCGATGGCGCGGTTGCCGGAGCTGAAGAAATTTGCGAAGAAGCATAAGCTGAAGATTTGCACGATTCAGGATTTGATTCTGCACCGTCGGACACGGGAGAAGTTGGTGGAGCGTGTGGAAATCGTGAAGATGCCGACGGCTTACGGCGATTTTGACCTTTATTTATATAAGTCGCATCTGGACGACACGAACCATGTGGCTTTGGTCAAAGGCGCTGTCGCCGGAAAGAAGAACGTTCTCGTGCGCGTGCATAGTGAATGTTTGACCGGTGATGTGTTTGGGTCGTGCCGATGTGATTGCGGTTGGCAATTGCAACAGGCCATGCGCCAGATCAACGAAGCTGGCCATGGTGTCATCGTCTATATGCGCCAGGAAGGTCGCGGGATTGGGCTCGGTCCGAAGATTAAGGCTTACAAGCTTCAGGAGAACGGTTACGACACCGTCGAAGCTAACCTAAAGCTCGGCTATGGCATGGATTTGCGCGAATACGGTTTGGGCGCACAGATTCTTGTGGATCTTGGGCTGAAGAAGATTTGTTTACTCACGAACAATCCGAAGAAGATTGTGGGGCTTGAAGGTTATGGTTTGGAAATCGTGAAGCAAATTCCCATTCGCGCCAAAGCCAATCCGCATAACGAGAAATATCTTAGGACGAAGCGCGAGAAACTTGGACATTTGTTGTAGAAGCTCCAAGCCCCAAGAACCAAGCTCCAAAGAAACTTCAAATCCCAAGCTCCAAAATGCTCAGGAAAAATTCAAAGACCAAAGCTAAGGTCGCAGGTCGTCGGTTTGCGATTGTTGCGTCGAAATACAACGCGGAGTATGTCGATTCGATGTTGAATGCGGCGCGCGCCGAGATCGAACGCGCAGGCGGAACGGTTCAAGTGGTGCGTGTGCCGGGAGCGTTCGAGGTTCCTGTGATTGCGGCGCATCTTGCGGCCAAAGATTCGAAGCTTCGCGGGATTATCTGTCTTGGGGTCATTCTGCGCGGTGAAACGGATCACGCCCAGCAGATCGGTAATGCAGTGACTTCAGCGCTGATGGAGATTCAGCTTCAATACGGGATTCCCGTGATTCATGAAGTGCTGCTATTAGAGAATCGGGCACAAGCGAAAGTGCGTTGCTTGAGCAAAGATCACAATCGCGGGATGGAAGCGGCGCAGACGGCTTTACAGATGGCGCGCGTCATCCAATCGCTTTAACGACGTCAATTCCAGTTGAACTCGCGCTGAGCGACATCGGCATACCGAAACACTGCATGACCGTCTACACACAATAAATTACCTGCCGGTTTATCCTGTTTGTGCCATGTGCGGGTATCATTTGGATACGGCATGATACCTTCGGCAAACATGACTGTGCTGGAGATGTTGGTGACATTCGCTGCGATTTTGTTGTCGAGACCACCGGACCATTTGCCGTTGTCGTTTGTCCCGCCAAAATTGAAGATGTAGGAATTACCGACCCAATCGGCAAGCCTCGCGCTACCGCCACCCAGGACTTCTTCCACCGAGCGGCCTTGATCAGAAGGACACGTCACGAGTTGATCGGTCGTGCCATAATGATTGAGCGGACGATCGATTCGACGGAAGAGGTTTTGTTGAACAGCCGGAGAGATACCGATGTTGTTGGTGCGTCCGGCCCAAACAAACCATTCCATGCCGTTGGTGTTAAAACTCTGGGCAGGATCTAACGGGTCGCCCCAGAAAATGCGGTCACGGAAATCGCCAAGATAGGCGTGCATGGCGATGCCGCATTGGCGGAGGTTCGACATGCATTGGGCGTCGCGCGCCTTTTGTTTGGCACGGGCAAGCGCAGGTAAAACCATTGAGGCGAGGATCGCGATGATGGCGATGACGACGAGTAATTCGATGAGGGTGAAGGCTCTCTTCGTTTTCATAGCGCTGCACTTTGTTCTGTTACACGAGCACACAAAGTCTGGGCACGCGACTGGTTTTTGGAGTCAGTCACTAGACGAGGTTGCTTTAGGACGTATTCATTGAATATTTAAGTATGCAACTTGACAACCTGACAATCAAAGCTCAGGAGGCCTTACAAGGCGCGCAACAAACCGCGCATACCCACTCCAACCAGGAAGTTGATGCCGATCATTTGATGTCGGCTTTGTTGGCACAGACCGACAGCCTCGTCCCTGCCCTTTTGGAAAAGCTTGGAGTGCCGGTTGCGAAGCTCGCCGCGGACGTAGACGAAGAACTGGAACGCAAAGTGAAAGTTCATGGAGCGCCGTCGTCGGACCTGTTTTACAGCACGGCGTTGAAGAAAACTTTGGACGCAGCGATTCGTGAAGCCGGCAAGTTGAAGGATGATTACATCAGCACGGAGCATTTGTTGCTCGGGTTGTTGGACGAAGGCAGTTCCACGCTGAAGAAATTGCTGAAGCAATCGGGCGTCGCGCGCGACAACGTGCTGAAGGCGTTGGCGGAATTGCGCGGCAATCAACGCGTCACGGATCCGAATCCGGAAGATAAATTTCAGGCTTTGGATAAGTACGGTCGCGACCTCACGGCGATCGCGCGGTCGGGCAAAATTGATCCTGTTATTGGGCGCAATGAAGAGATCCGGCGAGTGATGCAGGTGTTGACGCGGCGCACGAAAAATAACCCTGTGCTCATCGGCGAACCGGGCACGGGAAAGACGGCGATT
This sequence comes from Verrucomicrobiales bacterium, assembly GCA_028293405.1. Taxonomy (GTDB): domain Bacteria; phylum Verrucomicrobiota; class Verrucomicrobiia; order Limisphaerales; family Palsa-1400; genus JAICXV01. The sequence continues at coordinate 1,413 of JAQGOW010000270.1, read as the reverse complement.
GTGGAAGGGTTGGCGCGACGCATTGTCAGCGGTGATGTTCCGGAAAGTTTGAAAAACAAGCGGCTGGTTTCGATGGATATCGGCGCGATGATCGCAGGCGCGAAGTATCGCGGAGAATTTGAGGATCGGCTGAAAGCGTTTTTGAAGGAAGTCACTTCGAGCGAAGGTAAAGTCATTTTATTCATCGACGAGTTGCACACCATCGTCGGCGCCGGTGCGGCAGAAGGAGCCGCAGACGCGGCGAACATGCTCAAGCCTCCCCTTGCCCGTGGCGAACTGCGTTGTATCGGTGCGACGACGCTGGATGAGTATCGCAAGCACATTGAAAAAGACCCGGCGCTGGAACGCAGGTTCCAGCCTGTCTACGTGAACGAACCGAGCGTTGAGGAAACGATCGCAATTTTGCGTGGGTTGAAGGAACGGTACGAGGTTCATCACGGTATTCGTATCCAGGATGCTGCGCTGGTTGCGGCGGCTACGCTGTCGCATCGCTACATCACGGATCGTTTTCTGCCCGACAAAGCTGTCGACCTAATGGACGAGTCGGCGTCGCGTTTGCGCATGGAACTGGATTCGATGCCGGTTGAAATCGATCAACTTGAGCGGAAGATCATGCAGTTGGAAATCGAACAGACGGCGTTGAAAAAGGAAAAGGACCCGGCGTCGCGCGAGCGATTGAAAAAGCTCGAGGAGGAACTGGCGAATTTGAAAGAGCAATCGTCGAAGCTCAAAGCGCAGTGGCAAAACGAAAAGGCGGCGATTAATGTTATTTCTATTTTGAACGGCAAATTAGAAGAGGCGAAGACGAAGATGGAGGCCGCGCAACGTGGCGGTGATTTGAACACCGCGGCGCAAATTCAATACGGCCAGATTCCCGAGTTGCAGGGGAAATTGGCCAAGGCGCAAAAGGATTTCAACGAACGCCAGGGCAAACGTTTGCTCAATGAGGAGGTCACGGAGGAAGACATTGCCAAGGTGGTTGCAACGTGGACGGGTATTCCTGTGACCAAGATGCTCGAGGGCGAACGGGACAAGTTGGTTAAAATGGAAGATCGTTTGCACCAGCGTGTCATTGATCAGGAACCGGCTATTCGCGCGGTTTCCAATGCGGTCCGGCGCGCCCGTAGCGGGTTGCAGGATCCGAATCGTCCGATGGGTTCGTTTATTTTTCTTGGACCGACTGGTGTGGGGAAAACGGAACTCGCACGGGCGTTGGCGGAGTTTTTGTTCGATGACGAAAACGCAATGATTCGCATCGATATGAGCGAATACATGGAGCGCCATACGGTAGCACGGCTTGTTGGTGCGCCGCCGGGATATGTTGGTTACGAGGAAGGCGGGCAGCTTAGTGAAGCGGTGCGGCGACGGCCATACAGCGTGGTGTTGTTTGACGAAATCGAAAAGGCGCATCCG
>JAQGOW010000229.1 GCA_028293405.1 Verrucomicrobiales bacterium | reverse complement strand
CCGATCGCGGTCACCGTCAGCGCGTTGCTCGATCCTCATTCAAAAGTGGAATTATCCGGTTGAACCGATATTACTGGGTCATTGACGACCAGGGTTGTCGCGGAACTAGTAGCACTCCCGTCAGAGTTTTTTTGTGCTGCGGTGTATGCGCCGGCATCGGCCGCCCTTATATTAGCCAGAGTTAGGTTGGCCGTTTGTGAACCGGTAACGGTAGCAGCGTTATCAAACGCGCCATTGGCCAGATTGACTCCACCTTTTTTCCATTGGTAGGTGCCGGGACGGCCCGTGGACACGACCGAAAGATTAACAACAGTACCAGCGTTCGCACTGATCGTGCTCGCTGCCACTGGGCTGGAGATGACAGGTGGGTCAGACACGGTCAAATTCGCAGCAGTCGTAGCCGCCGCCGCGCCGTAAGTGCCGGTAGCAGTGAGGGTATATGCACCTTCATCCTGGTAGGTAACGCCAGTCACCGTCAGGTTAGCAGTCGTAGCACCGGTGACAACAGAGCCTCCGGTTTGAGAACCGTTGGAAAGAGCACTCGCACCTTTTTTCCACTGATACGAGACCGAGCCCGAACCTGTCGCACTGCCTGAGAAGTTAGCAGTTTGACCGGCGTTCAGTGTCAGCGATGACGGGTTGCTGGTGATGAAAGCAGCGCGACGATAGGAGAGAACGATATCGTTGGCCCCAACCGTTACGAACCAAAATCCGCCGTTGCCGAGCGTGTTCTGAAAGGCCGAGATATCAACGTTGATCGCAGAGGCCCCGCTGCCAGTGATGCCGCCAGTGGTGTGGAGAATGGTAAAGTCATAGTCGGTGGTGCCGCTAAAGTTTGCGGCCTGACCGGCGCTTGTGCCGCTAAGTGACGTGACTTTGATGTTGAACTTGCTACCGGTCGTCGCTGCGATGTTAAGCGAAGCGGCGTTGATGGTGTCATAGGCCGAACCAATCGTGCCGTTAAGATCGTTGACTTCCCAAACGTAATTGCCGCCAGAATTAAATGTAACCGCGCCTGAACAGGTGAGCGTGCCCGGACTTGCGCCTGGAGAAACGAAACCATTGTTATTAACAGTGAGCGCGGGAACAGTCCCCGTGCCGCTCAACGTGCCGTTGGTCACAGTGACGCTGGAACTGCTGGCGATACTGCCGTCAACACGCAAGGTTCCGTTGGTGATCGTCGTTGCTCCGGTATATGTGCTGGTACCTTGGAGAACCAGAGTGCCGTTTCCACCTTTGGTAAGGCCACGGGCACTTCCATCCTGGCCGACGCCTCCGGCAAGGATCAACGTGCGCGCCGTCACAGTAAACGCGCGATTCGCTCCAGTGATAGAGGTGAGGCCGTTGAAGGTCATGTTGTTCGCGCTGCCGACGTACGTCGCGCTGCCGCCGCTCAGTGTCATCGCATTCGCAACAGTCAGATCCGACCCGGTTGTATTGTCAAAAGAACCGCCGGCGGTGAAACTGAACGTACCGGAACTGAGTGCGTTGGCGTTACCAAAATTCAGTAGGCCGTTGCCAATCTGTGTCCCGCCGGTGTGCGTATTTGCTCCGGCAAGCGTCCACGTGCCCGCACCTGTTTTATTAATGGTTGTGGCAGCGGTGCTATCGACAATCTTGCCGATGGTATTAGTTGCCGTGCTTGATCCGGTCAGTGTGAAATTCTTGAGCCCGTTGGCACTCGCGGTGTTAACAGCGGTCAAAACCAGCGCTCCTGATCCATCGGCTTGGATTACTGTGTTGCCAGTGGTGCCAGTCATATCAATGACGCGATCGGATGTTTCACCAGGGCCATTATAAATCATCGTTGTATTCCCAGCTCCCGTACCGATTGCAATGGTTCCGTTTGCGACAGTGGTCGGATGTCCGAGACTGCTGCTTGCAGTGCCACCGGAAACGCTGTTCAGCGAACTCACAATCAGCGTGCCGCCAGCAACGCTGGTTTTGCCGGTGTAGGTATTGGCGCCGGACAAAGTCACAGACTGGCCAGTTGCGCCGCTAGACGTTAACGCGCCTGAGCCTGCAATCACGCCTTGAACTTCCAAATTCTTTGTGCTGCCCACGTTCAACGTGCCACCGCTGGCACCAATGGTGACGCCTCGGTTTGGGGGCAAAACCGCGTTAGCGGCGCTGCCTACACTCAGGGTTCCGCCATTGAGCGTCAATTGATCCGCGACAAAACTGCCGGGAGCAGTTCCCAACGCGGCGTCGCCGCCAGAGTTATTGATCGTGATTTGAGCACTACTATTGATGATCGTCTTGCCGGTGTAAGTGTTCGCGCCACTTAAGGTGCAAATCCCGCTTCCGTTCTTTGTTAAATTGCCGGACCCGGTAATTATTTGCGGACAAACTGGGGCCGAAGTACCGTCGATGATGCCGCCAGAAGCGCCAAGCGTAATTCCACGGTTTGCGCTGAACGTCAATCCGGCGTTCACGCTGATACCACCACCGTTAAGAGTAATCGCGTCGGACAATGGACTGGCCGGCACTGCTCCGAAAATCGGGTCTGTGGCAGCTTGGTAAAGTCCGCCCGTCACCAGCAATTTGGTGAATGTCGTTGACGTTGGAGTGGTGTTTCGGAAAGTTCCCGCGCCACTCTTGGTCAGGACGTTGCCCGAACCCGTAATCTGGCCACTTGTATAAGTAAGCACCGCAACGGAAGAAGGAATATCGATCGTGCCGCCGCTAGCGCCAATAGCAATGCCTCGGTTTCCGCTGATGAAGGTAGAGCCAACTCCAGTGGAGGAAGACTGCAATGTGCCTCCATTGATTGTGACCGCGCCTGCCGTTGCCGAGGCTGGCGCCGCTCCCAGCCCGGTGTCCGTGCTGATCGACAAAATGCCGCCCGTTATCGCCGATGTACCAGTGTATGTATTAACGCCACTCAACGTGAGCTGACCAGAGCCGGTTTTAACAAGGCCGCCAGCGCCACTGATAATTCCACTAATCGTCAGCACAGTCCCGGACGAAGTCACGTCAAACCCGCCAAAACCGCCGGTATTCAAGGAGAATGTTTTGGTGCTGGAAGCGGTCGAACCCGTATAACTCAACGTTCCCGTTACGCTGCCACTGGCTCCCATTTGAACGGCGTTCGCGCTGTTGCCCAACGTGCCGGCAGCGCTCGTGTTGTTGATAGTTGCGATTGCAACTGGCCCCTCGTTGATCTTGAGGATGCTGGTAAACGTATTAGCGGCACCGAGAGTTAAAGTCCCGACCCCTATTTTAGAAATATTGCCAGCTCCACTTATCACCGGGTTAAGAATTACATTGCCAACACAATTCATCGTTCCACTTGCCGAGACAGCAATGCTCAAGTCAGCGGTACCGGAGCCAACTCTTTTGTTAAAAGTGAGCGTTCCCGCGCTATTCGAGTAAACCAGGAGAGGATTTGGACTCCCACTGCTCAAAGTTAGAGTCGCAGCCGTGCCGCCACCGTTGCCCAAGGTAACATTATTCACTGTGCGCCAAAACTCGACACCTCCAACGGTGGTGCTGGCATTGATTTGCAAGGTCGTCGGGATGGCGACTACGTTGGGATCAAAGATACCATCGTCGGCGGTGGCTGGTATAACGCCACCGGTCCAATTGCCAGCGGTACCCCAAACGCCAGTACCTGCACCATTCGAGAAGGTGATCAATGCACCATAGGATGCAAACTGGGAGATAATAAATGATAGGATTGCTAAAAAACCAATGAGCCGTTTTTTCATGTTGTTTGGGATGCGGCGAGAGCGCCTGCTTCGCAGCGGAAGTGAGAAGGACCTTAGTTGTCGGGACCGTTTTTTACGTGGCGTACTGAACACACGAGTAACACTCTAACAATTGCAGTAGTAGGTAGATTCTCGGTGACTTCTGCTAGAACATCAGGTTACCACCCTGGTGTCAAATAAGTTCCGGGGATTTCTTACAACAGGCGTCGTCAAACTCGATTGCCATTGGCAACGTTCCTCCTTTTACTGGAGCGCATGAACCGGGCCCTTAACCAGACGAGGCTTGGTATCGTTTACCTTTCATGAAAAACCTACCTGCTCTTTCAGTGCGCTCTTCAGTAATAGTTATCTTTGCACTAACACTGCTTAGTTTTATCGCGCCCGCTCAAGGAGCAAAGGAAATCGCCACTCCACTTGCGGCCGACACGACTCGACCGACTGTCGGGTTGCGTTGGGTTCCACTGACCAGCGGCGACATCGAAGTCAACGGACTCCCTTGGTTCCACGAAAACGGTGGCAGTGTCTGTCGCCTGCCCATCCGGTCCCAATCGAGTTTTCGTCAACCAGTCTGGAGCCTCGCGCAATGTCCCAGTGGTGGTCGCATCCGTTTTCGCACCGATTCCTCCACGCTGGCCATTCGCCTCGAATACAGCTCCGCGCCGAACATGGCGAACATGCAGGCCTTCGGCCAAACCGGAGTGGATGCTTACGTAGATGGCGCTTACATGGTCACCGCCATTGCTGACAAAGACGCCAAAGCGGGAAAAGTCTATGAACCGATCCTGTTCGATTTTTCAAAAGGGCCACGCGTCGAACGCGAGATCACACTCTACCTGCCTCTCTATAAGCCGGTGAAAGTTTTTGGAATCGGCGTCGACGATCATGCGACACTTCTGAAAGCAAAGCCGTTTGCCGTGGCGAAGCCAGTCGTTTTTTACGGCACGTCCATCACACAAGGCGGTTGTGCCAGCCGACCCGGCATGAGTTATCAGGCCATTCTCGCGCGCCAACTGAATCTTGATTTCGTGAATCTCGGTTTCAGCGGCAACGGTCTTGGCGAACCGGAACTCGCCCGCGCCGTTTCTGAATCGCGGCCTCCTGTTACGTGCTGGATTTTGGCGCGAACCATAAAACCTTCGACGCGATGCGCGAAGTCTACGAGCCCTTTCTCGATGCCGTCCGAAGCGCACATCCCGAAACCCCCATCGTTGTCATGACCCCTCTCTACACCTCGCGCGAAAAACGCAGTCCATCGCTCGGATTGGACTGGATCGCGCGCCGCAAGTTCATCGAACAAATCGTTCGCGAACGCCAGAAATCGGGCGATAAAAAACTCTTCATCGTGGACGGCGCGAAGCTCCTTGGCCCGACACCCGCCGACGGCCTCGTCGATGGCGGACATCCCAACGATCTGGGATTCTATTGGATGGCAGAAAACCTCGCGCCAACTTTTCGCAAAGTACTTAATCTGTCATCGACGAAACCACCTCGGATGAAATGACAATCGTTCGCACGGTCTGTATCGCCATGAAACTTTCTACGATGCGCCAGTTGATATTGATTTGGCTCTTGCTCGCCAGCGCCGCAATCGCACAGACACCGAAAGCAAAAACCAACAACATCGTTCCGCCCATCGAACAGTGGCGCGATAAAGTTCCGGCCAGTCTTCATTCCACCAAACCGGATTACGTCGTTTTTGTGCCAGAGGTTTCCGGCAAAGACGTGACCGACACCGGCAACGAACACTTCCTGGTTTTCGATGGCCCCAACAAATCGCTCATGGTGATTTGGACGCAAAGCACGCGCGAAGGCGAACCCGACCAGCACGTCGTTTTCGCGCAAAGCAAAGACCAGGGCAAAACGTGGACCAAACCGCGCATCATCGCAGGCCCCGCCAAACCCGGCGACGGATTGATGGCGAGTTGGGCCTTTCCCATGGTGAGCCAGCGCGGCCGCATCTACGTCCTCTACAGTCAACACGTCGGGAAAGCCGACACGTTCCCACACACGACCGGCCGACTGACCGGCATCTACAGCGACGACCTCGGAAACACATGGTCCAAACCACAGCCCGTTCCAGTGCCGCGAACCTCGCGCGATAATCCCGACGCATCATTTCCGGCCAATTGCATCACGTGGCAAAAACCGCTGCGACTGACGAAAGACGGAAAATATTTTGCCGGCCTTACTCGCTGGACCAGTAAAGCCGTGAAAAAGAATCCGACGTCGTCGTGGATATCTCACGACTCCGTCACAGAATTCATGCGGTTCGATAACATCGACGACAATCCCGAACCTGCGCAGTTAAACATTTCCTTTTTCGGCTTCGACAAAAACGCCCTCACCGTCCCCTACCCCGGCCATCCCGAAACCAGCGTTTGCCAGGAACCATCCATCGTAAAACTGCCCGACGGCAGATTGTTCTGCGTCATGCGCACGATGACCGGCAGTCCATATTGGACGTTGAGTGCCGATGATGGAAAAACGTGGACCAAAGCGCGCCCGCTCTTGCGCAAAGACGGCGGCACCCCGCTCAAACACCCTCTGTCACCTTGTCCGATCTTTGACCTCGGCGGTCCAACGGCAGCCAGCGGCCATTATGCGTTATTCATTCACGGCCACGACGGCAATTACAAAGGGTTCACACCGCGCGACACGCAAATGCATCGACGCCCCGTCTTGAAAGTCATCGGCCATTTTCAACCAAACGCCGAACAACCCATCTGGTTTGACGAACCCCAATTCTTTTTCGATCACGACGGCCTGCTCGTAGGCCCGCCAGGAAAACTCGGCCGCCTCGATCTCGCACTCTATTCCAGCAGCACCGTCGTCAACGGCAAAACCGTCCTCTGGTATCCCGACCGCAAATTCTTCCTGCTCGGAAAAATCATCAGCAACTAACATTGCCATCGACGGTTTTGTTCATCCTTCACTCGCTAAAACCTGAAACGTTGACGCGAAGCAATTGTTGAAAGTCAGTTGGGTTTTTCGTCAATGGTCTCTACTCCACTCGCTGCGGTCGCGAAGGTGTTTGCGTGCCGATGACTGTGGGTAATACGGGTTTCCATGTTTGAGGGGTTCGTTGTGATTCTGCCAAGGCAAGGGGGCGCGGAGAATGTATGGGGTTCGTCGCGCCCTTGCGGTTCTGCCACTCTATTCTAGCATCGGGCAATGGGTAACGAAGCAAAACGCCCGACGTCATGGGCCGAAAAATCTGAGTCAACCAAGGGAGGGTTCCGCCGTTCGTTCGTGAAAGTGGAGTGGTGGTGCGAGTGGATAGCATATTGGTTGAGTAAACGAGCTTTTCTAAAGGTAGTGGAATATTTGGGGAAACTGACATTGCTAGTGTCTTTGATTCTCTGGATTTATCCCGGCATTCCGCAACGCAAACAAGCGGCAGATGATTCAAAGAAGTCGCGCCATTACGTAGCTTGGCAAACTCTTAACTCCGCTATCGGAAAACCCGGCAATGCCGGTCGCAGCGATGCGCTAGAAGATTTGAGCCGCGATGGTGTCCCGTTAAACGGAGTTTCGTTGACTGGTGGCATCGTGTTAATCGGGGCCGGTAAATCTATCGAAAGCTCGGATGGAAAACGCCGATTTTGCAGGTGGACGTTTCCAAAGGATAAATTTTTCTGGTGCTGACTTAACCACATCAAAGTGGGATGGAACGTTTTGCGACCTGTGCAATTTTCGAGACACGTCGTTGTGGTTTATGAAATTGAAACAGTCGCTTTTCGTATGGTGCGATTTCGGCGGAGCTTACAACGGCATATTTGATTACGCTGCCGATGGCCATAATGAATTCAGGATATGCAACTTTGCAGGGGCGCAAATACCAATGGGCGAATGGAGAAACGTATCGTTTGTTCACTGCAACTTTGCCAATGCGGAGTTATGGCAGCCTTTCATTGGGACCAATACCACGTTGTTTTGTTGCAACCTCTACAATGCAAAAACTTCTTCGCCGGATTTTATAAAATGGGCGCACGGACAGCGGCTCGTTTTTACCAATGTCACATCTCTTGATACGTGGCGGTATTGTGTGACAAACGTTTTGCACTACGAGCAGGGAGGGCCGCAATTCATGGAATGGGCATCTAACCAATTCAACACTTACATAAATACCAATGACACGAAAGCATGGCTTGCCTGGAGCAAAGCAAACTTGCAGCCCTGATTTGGCTTTCCCTTGGTTCGGATTTAGCACGTGCGCGGCCTACGCATGGGGACAGCGACGCTTTCTAAAATCAAACGCGGCTTCAGGCCATTCTAGTCCGATTTCGGGCCAATCTTGCGTTGACTCAAATCAGAAACCCAAACAGAAGTCCGCACACCAAAACGATTATTATCATAGCGATCCAACTCAATTTCCATTTGCGCCACCGCGCAATTCCCATACAGCACAGGAACAAACCAACACAGTAAAAAAACACCTCGAAAAGTCTTGGCGCTGTTGCAGTTTTTCCGAGAAGAAGAGCGGTTATGAAGCCAATGATAAAGATGGCGAGGGCGAGAAACTGGAAGAACCAAATCATTTGAAGTTTTGCAGTTTCAAATTAA
>JAQGOW010000216.1 GCA_028293405.1 Verrucomicrobiales bacterium | reverse complement strand
GTTGGTGGCATACGATCCGTAACCAATGGCTGTCGTGACTCCATTGGTTCCGTAACCCAGTCGTCCAGCGCCTTGCGACCATGTTGAATCATCGAAGTCGGGTTGCGACCAGTTGGTGCCCAAATCCAAACCTTGATCGGAGTATTTCCAAACTGAACCGCCGAGAATAAATGGAGTGGTCACGAACTCAGGGCGACTCGTGACGGCGGCGATCCTGAACATGAATTCATTGGCGAGAAGCGACAGCCCGGTTGCATTCGGGTGCGTGCCGTCGCTGTTTAAATTGTTGCGGACTGCGGAGAATAAATCGGCCACGTAGACATTCTGGCCCTGCGCGCGCCGCGCCGTGGCCAATGCCTGGACCGCATCGCAGTATTTGTGCATGTTCGTGCCGTACGTCCCAAAACTGAGAATGGTGGAGGCGCTGATCGATGTGGGCTTGCTAACGATGATGTGAGCGTTCGGCACCTTCTTGAAGACTAAATCAAGCAGGGCCGACAGGTGGTTCGTTGCCACCAAATACGGATCACGTCCACGTCCCATGTCATTAACCCCGAGGTCAATCAGCACTACGTCAGGGAAAAAGGCGTTCGTCAAAGCATCAGCTAACGTTCTGAGCGCGTAGTTGTTTGTTCCAGAATAAGTGTGCGTGGTGCCGTAACCGGGCGAGGCAATCACGGCGCTGTCCATGCCTTCGTGCCGAACTTGCGTGAAGCCCGACGCCACGCTGGACGACCAACGGCCGAGGTTTGTGAACGCGTAACCATTTGTGACGAGCAGTTTGCCGAGATAAGCGCGCCACGCGCCGTTGGTTACGGAGTCGTCGGTGATCGAATCACCGCTGCACAAGACTTTCAACGGGTGTGCGGCGGTGTAGTTGGCGAGCGTCAACTCCGCGCGTGCTGTGAAAAGGGCGAACGCGCACACGACAACGCACGCGAGCAATAGAGGTGTTTTCACCAGATGATTAAACGCCGAAATTCCCAGCAAAGGAACGACAAAACATCAAGTCAACTGACGACGATCCTCCATTACGCCATATGCCGCGCTTGTCGAGCAGGTGCGAGGCGGGATTGAGAATTTTGTGCGCGGGTTTCGGAAATGTAATCAGCCAGGAACGGTGGGCGTTCAGTTCGGCCGCAACGTTGCCAATCGCGCCACACCCCTTCGGCAACTTGTTTTGGCGACAGTTTGCATTCAGCTGTCAGATACTGGAAAAGCATTTCAGCCAATGTCGCGAGAGGGATGCTGTGTTGGCGACGCACTTTCGCGTAGAACCAATCGCTGAATTGTAGGACAGTATTGAACGGTGAAGCACCGTCACTCCAGAGCAATGGTGCGGTCTCGACAAAATTTCCACTGTTAGCGACGAGGTCCCAATATTTGGCGAAGCGCCGCAAGCGTTGCATCGTGGCGAAATCGAGGAGTTTGTTCTGCAGGATTTCGTACGGCGGATTGGCGCTGTAAACCATTTGCCATTCCTTGTCGTGCCGCACAATGGGTGTGCCGCGAAGGCGTTTTAAAATTCCAACCTGGATTTCCTGCGGGCGCATCGCGACGAGGCGATCGAATCCAGCGCCAAAACTTTCGAGTGATTCGCCGGGCAAACCGACAATTAAATCCGCATGGATGTGGACGGCGGTGTGTTCGCGCAGATAGCAGAAGTTGTCGGCGGTCTTGGTGAAGTCGTTCCGGCGACTGATATTTTTCGCGACGTCGGGATTAAAGGTTTGGATGCCGACCTCGAACTGCAGCGCGCCCGCGGGAAATTTTGCAATGATGGCGCGTAGCGCTTCCGGCAAGCGGTCGGGGATCATCTCGAAATGAACGAACAAACCGGAATGGTAACGCTCAAGAAAGAACTCGAGAATGCGGCGACTCGTCGTGATGTTCAGGTTGAACGTGCGATCGACAAACTTAAATTGCTTCACACCGCGATCGAGCAGCTTTTGCATTTCGCCAAGGAGCAGTTCAATGTCGAACTGGCGAACGGGAATGTCGAGCGAGGACAGGCAAAACTCGCACGTGAACGGGCACCCGCGAGATGCTTCAATATAGATGACGCGATGGGCGACGTCGGCCTCGTTGTAAAGTTCGTATGGAAATTTGATCTTCGCCAAATCCGGCAACTCGGCGGGAATGACTTTGTTCGTCGGCGAGTTACCGTTTAGAATTTGATCGCAAACTTCACCGAACTTTAAATCAGCTTCGCCGGTAATGACGTAATCGGCGAGACGCGTGATTTCCTGTTGGTCGGTTTCGAAACTGACTTCGGGTCCCCCAACGATGATGCAAAGCTCGGGACGGATTCGTTTTAAAGCGCCGACCAGTTCCGTCGCTGGGATGGCGTTCCAAATGTAAACGCCGATGCCAACAATTTTTGGGTTCTGCGCCAAAATGACTTCAGCGATGTCGAGCGGCTTTTGATTTATGTCAAACTCGATCAGGCAAGCGCGTTCGCGGAGCGCGCCAAGATTGGCAAGCAGGTAGCGCAATCCAAAAGCGGCATGGATGTACTTGGCGTTCAGTGTTGTCAGGACGATGTCCGGCACTGGCGCAATCTAGCGGTAACTGGGCTCTAAACCAAGCCTGCGGACAATTTTCACGCAGTGCGTGAAAAACTCACGCAGTCGGTTGGGGCGAGAATCAAACCGAATTTCCCGGATTATACCAATTCAGCTCATTAACAGCCGCTTACATTCTAAGAGCGAGCTCATGGAAAAGTTGGCACTCCCGATGCTGAAATAAACCTCGTTGGGAAAATTTGTTATGAATCGAAAAGATACAGCAAATCAAAGTGGGGATCAGGGAAGCGTTGAGAAACGTTCCGACAACAATCGCGCTCACGAGAATCGCGGCAACGAATGCGAAGTTCGCCCAGAACTGGGAGTGCTCGGCTGGGCAGCGCGTGCGCAACGACTCTTCGGAGCGATGACTTTGCACGCTTAACGTGCAATGCGAACCGGACGCTCCGGTCAATTTGGGAAATAACCGCCGCCGGGTGCGGCGAATTTTTTTGTACTTCTGCTCCCCTGCCCCGCGGTGTACACGTTTGGCAATGCGCTTTTACCTCGGCTCCATCTACGTCGCCATTTTTGTGCTGACGGGGTGCAAGGCGACGCAAAGTCCGGATTTGGTGGATGTGGAACGCGCGGTTCCCGGTGTTGTGCTGGATATTCGTTACGCCACAACGAACAACTTCACCGGCCAAGTGCTCTACCCGTCTTCCAAATGCTACCTGCGTAGCTCCACGGCGCAGAAGCTCGCCCATGTGCAATCGCAACTACGTCCGATGGGGCTGGGGTTGAAAGTTTATGACGGATATCGGCCGCTCTCCGTGCAACGCAAAATGTGGAAAGTGTATCCGGTGCCTGGTTACGTCGCTGATCCGAAGCGAGGCTCGCGTCACAATCGCGGAGCCGCCGTCGATTTAACGCTCATTCACACCAACGGCACCGAAGTCCCGATGCCTAGTCCGTATGATTCATTCACCGAAACGGCCCATCGCAACACCACCAATGCTCCGCCGGAAGCACTCGCGAATCGTGATTTGCTCGAGCGCGTCATGGTCACGAACGGTTTCGAAGGTTTGCCGACGGAATGGTGGCATTTCGACGACCTCGATTGGCGGCGTTATCCGTTGATGGACATCATCCCGCAATGACGAAGCACGAATGACCAAGGACGTAAAATCGGCGTTCAGTTGCGTTTAGGCCGCTATTTCGTCGTTCGTCATTGTGCGACTATTGCTGGCTTGCTTGTAGGCGCGCGTTTTTCGTACCTTGCACGCTACATATGAATAGATCCACCCACCTTAAATTGTTCCTCATGATGGTCCTGGAGTTTTTCATCTGGGGTGCGTGGCTGCCGCTCATCTTCGGTTACCTGCCGAGCCTAGGTTTTGCGCCGTGGCAACAATCGATGATTTTGAACGCGTTCCCCGTTGCGGCCATTGTGGGAATGTTCTTCAGTAATCAATTTGCTGACCGCACTTTTGCCGCGGAAAAGTTTTTGGCCTTTAGCCATTTAATTGGCGGCGTGGCGATGGTCGCGTTGGCTTTCACGCATGATTTCTGGATGTTCTTTTTCCTCATGCTCGTGCACTGCCTGCTTTACGTGCCGACCATTTCGATCACGAACTCGATTGCGTTCACGCACATGCAGGATGCCAAAAAAGAATTCGGTGTTGTGCGCATGGGCGGGACGATCGGCTGGATTCTCGCAGCGTGGCCGTTCACGTTTATTCTCGTTGATTGGGACAAAGTTCACGCCGCAAACCCGTCGGGTGTGGTGAACTGGATTGGAACAGTGCTCAGCAACGGTTTGACAGGCCCGGCGCTTCAGAATGCGACCCGTTACACTTACATTGTTGCTGGCGGCGCCTCGTTGTTGCTCGCTGCGTTCAGCTTGTTCCTCCCGCACACGCCGCCGAAGCGCGCGGTCGCCACCGAAAATAAACTGGCTTGGCTGGAAGCGTGTCGTTTGTTGAAACAACCGTTCGTGCTCGTTCTGTGGCTGGTCACATTTATCGATTCATTCGTGCACAACTGTTTCTTTAGTTGGACGGGAACGTTCCTCGGCAGCAAAGCCGTTGGCATCCCCGGAAACTGGATCATGCCAGTGATGAGCATTGGTCAAATCGCCGAAATTTCTACGATGGCGATTCTGGGTATCACTCTGAAAAAACTCGGCTGGCGCACCACGATGGTGGTCGGCATCTGCGGACACGCGGCGCGTTTTGCGGTGTTTGCGCTCCTGCCGCAATATCAAGGACTGATCATCGCGGTGAATGTCCTGCACGGGGTTTGTTACGCGTTCTTCTTCGCAACGGTTTACATCTTCGTTGACGAATTTTTCCCGAAAGACGTGCGAGCCAGTGCGCAAGGTTTGTTCAACGTCATGATTCTTGGCATCGGCGCGCTTGTTGCATTCTCCGTTTGCCCGAAAATCATCGACCTGTTCACTAAAGATGGCGTGACCGATTTCCGTTCGTTGTTCCTCGTGCCCTGTGGCGCGGCAGTTTTCGCGGCGATTTGTTTGGCGCTGTTCTTCCGTCCGCCACAAATGTCGCAGTCTAAAACGCAACGAACCGGCGCAGCAGTCGCAAGCTAAAGGAAACCTGTGGAAGTCATTATTCGTCCGGACGAAAACGCGGCGGCTATGCTCGTCGCGCAAATGGTCGCAAAAGAAATTCGCGCCAATCCTTCGATTGTCCTCGGCCTCGCAACGGGTCGCACGATGGAAGCCGTTTACGCCGTGCTCGTGCAGATGCACGAAAAGGAAGGTTTGGATTTCTCGCTCTGTCGCACGTTCAACCTGGATGAATACGTGGGCCTGGGCCCGACGGATTCCGGGTCGTATCGCTACTACATGAACGATCATTTGTTCGATCATGTGAACATCGATCCGCGCAACACGCATTTGCCCGATGCCACCTCGCCCGACCTCGACCTGGAGTGCGAGCGCTATGAGGCCTTGATTGCGCGCAACGGCGGAATCGATTTGCAGCTCCTCGGTGTCGGCAAAGCCGGCCACATTGGTTTCAACGAACCACTTTCTGCATTGCGTTCGCGCACGCGCGTCAAAGCGCTCACACCAACCACGCGCGAGCAAAACGCGACGATGTTCGGTGGACCGGACAAAGTTCCACGGCGTGCGATTACAATGGGTGTGGGAACGATTCTTGAATGTCGCAAATGCATTCTGATGGCGACCGGGAAGAACAAAGCCGAGATCATCGCGAAATCGGTTGAAGGGCCAATCACGTCCATGATTTCGGCGACGGCGTTGCAGCTGCATCGCAAATGCACGGTGGTTGTCGATGAAGATGCGGCGAGTAAACTCGCCGCGACGGAGTACTATCGCTGGATCTTCGAAAACGAGCCGGAATGGCAAGCCTACCAGTAATAGGGCTTCCCAGCCGATTGGCGAACTCATCCGAATCTGTATATCTGGCCTAAGGTCAGCCCCGATTGCCTTGTAACGGTATCGAGGTAAACTATCTACAGATACGGCTGCGGTCGAAAAACTGTCCAAAATATGGAGAGCGTATCACAGAAAATGCGTAGTTTTGCTCCAGTTTTGATGGTTTTCTTATCGATATGGCCGGAACAAGCGCCACTCCTCCCTCATGCGCGAATGGAACAAACTATGCTCTCAAAACCTTGCTCATGGGCACCTGCCTGCGAGCGGAGGATGCGATATGAGAAATTCTGATAACCCGATTCCGTCACCATTTGGTAAACGCCGCCAGTCCAAGATGGAGGTCCGGCTGAATCGGTCGCTGCAGTATCGCTCGGCACACAAAGACGAGGCGAAAACGACAGAGATTCCGGACGAGACTTCGGAGAAGTATTTTCATCCCGAACGGCAAGGGCTGTTTTGCGATGCGCCGTTGGGGTTGAAGTACTAACTCATCCAGCGAGCATCACTCGTCGAATTTCACCTAGCCGCGCAGTTGCGGTTGTTTTGGTTAATCTCGGAAACTTTCCGCCGAGCATCACGTAGTCGTTGTTGCGCGTGAGCATCAACTTGTCACCTTGAGTTTCGATGACGCGAAAGTTGCGTTCGGTTGCCAAAATTTTTAGCTCGCTCACTTTCAACAGCAGTTCGACTTCATCGGGCAACGGGCCAAAGCGATCGCGCAATTCTTGTTTCAATTCGCGCAGGCCGGTTTGGTCGGTGATTTGGGCGAGCTTGCGATAGATGTCGATGCGGTGTTGCGATTCGCTCACGTATTTGAGCGGGATGAACGCGCCGGCTCGTTGGACCTTTTTGGCTTCAGGTTGTTTTTCTTCTTCGCGATGGACGAATGTGCCGACGTCGCGCGGGATGTTGATTTCGAAATCGGGTTTCGAACGCCTCGATTCTTTCTTCGCGCTCTCGCGCACAAGTTCGTCGGCGCTCATCGCGAGGAAATCCAAACGGACCTGGACCTCGACGCGTTGTTGGACTTTTTCGCCTTTCAACGAGCTGACGCTTTGTTTGAGCAACTGACAATAGAGTTCGAAACCGACGGCGGTAATGTGGCCGCTTTGTTGGTGGCCTAACAGATTTCCGGCACCGCGGATTTCGAGATCGCGCATGGCGATTTTGAAACCGCTGCCTAAGGTCGAATATTGTTTGATGGCGCTGATGCGTTTGCGGGCGTCGCTCAAAAGGCCAGCGTGACGTGGCAACAAGAGATACGCGTAAGCCTGGTGCTTGTAGCGACCGACGCGGCCGCGCAGTTGGTAGAGGTCGCTCAGGCCGAAACGGTCGGCGCGATCGATGATGATCGTGTTTGCGTTAGGAATATCGAGGCCGCTCTCGATAATTGTCGTCGAAAGCAGCACATCGGTTTCGCCGTTGACGAATTTTGTCATTACGTTTTCGAGCTGGTCTGGGTCCATTTGGCCGTGGCCAACTCCGATCTTCGCGTGCGGCACCAGTTCCTGAACCCGTTTAGCAACGGCCTCGATGTCGAAGACGCGATTATGCAAATAGAACACCTGGCCGCCGCGATTGAGTTCGCGTTGGATGGCGTCGCGGATGGTGCGTTCGTCGTATTGCGTGACGATGGTTTCGACCGGCAAACGATCCTGCGGCGGTGTTTCGATTGTGCTCATATCGCGCGCTCCGGCCAGAGCCAGATAGAGCGTGCGTGGAATCGGCGTGGCGCTGAGCGTGAGGACATCGACCAGCGTGCGCAGGCGTTTGAATCTTTCTTTATGCAAGACGCCGAAGCGCTGTTCTTCATCGATGACGACGAGGCCGAGGTCTTTGAAATTGATGTCTTTTTGCAGCAAACGATGCGTGCCGATGACGATGTCCACCGAGCCGGCGTTGATGTCTTTTATCGTTTGCTACAGTTGTTTGCGCGTGAGATAGCGCGAGAGCAGATCGATGCTCACGGGATAATCGGCAATGCGCTCGCGGAAATTGTTGTAGTGCTGTTGGGCGAGAACGGTCGTCGGGACAAGAATCGCGACTTGTTTGCCGCTCAATGCGGCTTTGAACGCGGCGCGAATGGCCACCTCAGTTTTTCCATAGCCGACGTCGCCGCAGATGAGCCGGTCCATTGGCTTGGGCGCTTCCATGTCCTTTTTTGCGGCGATGATTGCGCGCATTTGGTCGGGCGTTTCTTCGTAGATGAAGCTGTTCTCGAACTCAAGTTGCCAACCGGTATCAGGTGGGCACGGATAGCCGACTTGGGAGGCGCGCGCGGCCTGGATTTGAAGCATTTCGGCGGCGACGTCGCGCACGGCGACGGCAGCTTGGGCTTTTGTTTTTGCCCAACGCGTGCCGCCGAGCGTGTTCAACGGCGGACGAATTTTGCCGGCGCCGACGTATTTACTAACGAGGTGCGCTTCGTTGACGGGAACGTAAAGTTTTGGCGCGGGATTGTCGGAGTCGCTCGCGGCGTATTCGATGACGAGACATTCTTCGCCCGGTTCTTTTACTGCGGTGATTTTGTCGTTCGTCTTTTGGCCCTGCGCTTTGGGAACGAGTTGCAGACCGAGATACCGGCCGATGCCATGCTGCAAATGGACGACGTAATCGCCTTCGTGGAGGTCGGCGAAATTGATGTCGAGAAGCGACTTGCTCGTTTGCGCGTGGGGAGATTTGAGGCGACGCGGACGTTGAACTTTGTAACGGCCGAAAATTTCGGCATCAGTCACCACCACAACTTTCGCGGGTTCGAAAAGAAAACCGCGAGAGAGCGCGCCGATGTGGACGTGCAAGGTGCCGGTGTTGCCGAAACCGTATTCCCACCAGATTTCCTCGAAGCGCTGGCGCTCGCCGTCGTTGTTGCAGAA
>JAQGOW010000171.1 GCA_028293405.1 Verrucomicrobiales bacterium | reverse complement strand
TTGAACCAAAAGTGTTACCGATGTTCTGACTGCTCCTGCGGGACACAACGAAAGTCCCTCAACCCTCAACTCTCAACACTCAACCGACTTTGGCAGCCCGCGGTTCCAACACCAGCGCTTTGGGAACCACGAGCGATGAAGCGCAGCAGTTAATAAACCTGACGAAACAAGCGGCGGCGTTGTGCCGTTAAGCCTGAATCATCGAAACCAAAACACTGAACAAAAATATGAACACAGATACAAACATCCAGCCACTCGACGAAATGAAATCGCTCCTGCAACAAATCCAGTGGGCCAATCGCGAACTCGTCAAAGACTACCAAACCGCGTCCACCGAAATCAAAACGCTCGGCGCTTCCCACCAGAAGCTCTCGACCGATTTCGCCGAAGCCCAGAAACACCTGGAACAACTCCGCCGCGGCACATTGGGCGCGACCAGCGCACGCATGGCCCATCAAGCCGTCACCGACGATTGCGCCCGCTACATTGCGGCCCTCGTCGTTTGCGGCGCAGATTCCATGGGTGGTTTGAGCCATATCAAAGGCGCACAACGCGACGCTTTGGTTGGCGAATGCAAAAACATCCTCGGCCTCGAAACCCGCTCTGCCCTCACGACGAGCGACATTCCGTTGCCCACGATGTATTCGCAGCAAATCGTCGAGCTCGTCTGGAAATACGGCCAGGCGCGCCAATACACCACCGTTTATCCATTGGGCCAGGGCACAACAAAACTGCCGCAACTTAAGACCAGCCCGACATTTGGCTTCATTGCCCAAAGCGCGAGCGTCGCCGAAAAGTCGCCGCAGATCCAGTTCGTGACCTTCAACCCGCAGAAAGCCGGCGGCCTCGTGCGCATCCCGTCCGAGATCGATGCCGACAGCATCGTGCCGTTGGGCCAATTCCTCGCGCGTTACATCGCTCGTGAAATGGCGCGTTGGGAAGACACCGTGTTGTTCCTCGCGGACGGCACCGGCACCTACAACAGCCTCAAAGGCGTTGGCCAAACCGCCATCGACAACTCGCTCGTCTTGCAATTGGCCACCAGCAAAACCAAGCCGACCGACATCACCATGACTGACGTGCGCAACCTGCGCGCGAAAGTAAACGCGGCCGCGTTGTTCAGCGGCGCTTACTACTTCCATCCCTCGATGGAAGCCCTGTTGCGCTCCTACAACGCCGGCGGCAATTCGCCGTTTGTCGTGAACCCGAATGGTCAAGCGACCTTTGACGGTTTCCCGATCCGTTGGGTCGGCGTGCTGCCGGTTTACGATGGCAATGCGCACACCTCCCAAGTCCAAGGCGCTTTTGGCGACCTGAGCTACTGGTATTTCGGCGAACGCTCCAGCGTCTCGATCGAAACCTCGCGCGAAGTCTACTTCGCCACCGACGAACTGGCCGTGCGCGCCCTTGAGCGCTTCACGGTGCAATTGATGGCCACCGACGCAGTCGCGGCCCTGCAATTGGCGGCCAGCTAAACC
This sequence comes from Verrucomicrobiales bacterium, assembly GCA_028293405.1. Taxonomy (GTDB): domain Bacteria; phylum Verrucomicrobiota; class Verrucomicrobiia; order Limisphaerales; family Palsa-1400; genus JAICXV01. The sequence continues at coordinate 3,934 of JAQGOW010000171.1, read as the reverse complement.
AACCGAAAACCATCCCACCAAAACCCACCGCCCTCTCCTTCGCCAAGGAGGAGAGGGCAAGGGATTGGCGGAAAGAGAAAAATTTATGAAACTTGAAACCCCAAATGAGAACATCCAGACAATCGCAAAACTCCCATCGCTTTGTTCGGACCGCGCACTTCAGTCCGATTCACGATCATTTGCGCTAAACCCTTCAACGACGTGCCTCCGTCATCGCGCCGTAATCCGCGCCCGCCGTCGCCGTCGCGGCTTCGGCGGCCCACTCCGCTAATCGAATTACTTTCCCGCCTGATCGAGTTTTATCTCCGTCCTCTCCCCGTCCTGGTTCATCATCCAGGCCTTCACCAGCTCCCAATTCGACTCCTTCGAAAGTTTGACAAAGTTATACGTGTAGACCGAAGTTCCAGTCGCACGCACAACGAAGATATCGCGCGAAACCGGATAAGTCACCCGCTGGTACGGGGCCGATTGTTCCATATGAATTTCACCATCTGACCCGGGCGGAAATCCTGGAATCCTCCCCTCATCCGTCAACTCAACAAACCGCCGCGCCAAATCCCGTTGCACACTATTCGTCGCACAAGAGACCAAAAGACAACACGTCACCATCACCAATATTGCCGCGACAATTCTACGCATAAGATTCGATAAAGAGTACCCAACCTAAACTTTAAACCCCGCAAAACAAGTTTAGCTGCGGTTCGCGGATTGATTAATCCACCTCAACTCCCATGCCAACCCCGCAAAACGCAGCCATTTAGTTACAAAAAAGTGCTGTTTTTGTCTTTCCTCTACTTCCTCTCTCTCCTGTCTCTACAGTTTTGTGTAAGTAGCTACTTCCGTCCATTCTCACCCGCGTGAACGGCAAAGACCGGCTTGGTAGCCGGACTTTGGAACACCGGCCAATTGGCCATCCGTCCACGAACGCAAAAACAACTGAGCTATTTATGCTGACTCAATTATCTACCGTCAAAACCCGCCTCAACATTTCGGACACGAGCGCGGACATCCTCCTGACCAGCGCCATTGCGGCCGTGAGCGAGCGATTCGATCGCGAATGCAACCGCCGCTTCGCGCGCCAAATCGATGCCATCGAAGAATTCCCGGCCGATTCACTCGAGATCTGTCCCGCGAATTGGCCAATCGAAACCGTCGCCGGTTTTGACCTCAAAACCAACGAAACCACCGGCTGGCAGCCGCTCTCGCCGACGCCCGATTATCTCGTGCGCAATCACTGCGTCATCTCTCTTGAATGCGCGGCCGGCTCGCGATTCCAACAAGCGCGCGTCACTTACACCGGGGGATACGTTTTGCCCGGCACCACTCCAGACGCGGGCCAAACGGCGTTGCCGAGCGACATCGAACAAGCCTGCGTTGAGCAAGTCGCCTACTGGTATCAAAACCGCAACAGCATCGGGGTGCTGACCTCTACGGTCGGCGCCGGCTCGCATCTGCCGCAAGGCGATTTGCTTCCGTGCGTCGCATCCATTCTGAAGAAATACACCCGCATGAACTTTGATTAACAACCGCCAACCACAAACAAAAACAAAACTATGAACATCACATTCCCAAAAATCACAAACTGGTTTGGCGGCAACGCCAAAAAACGTTCCGGCAGCGGCCTCACCACCGCCGAATGGATCCGCGGTGACGACCTCGACAATCACCAAACAAAATTCGTCATGCCTTACGCGCAATCGGCATGGGTTTACGTCGCCGTGAGCGTGCTCGCCCAAACTGTCGCGCACATTCCGTTCCGCTTCTCGCGCGGACGTCCCAAAGGCGAGGAACTCGTAGAAAGCGGTCCGATCGTCGACCTCTTTCGCCAACCCGCCAGCGGCGTCACGCGCACATTGTTCTGGCGAACGCTCGTTTCCTGGGAAGCGTTGCGCGGCGAATTCTTCATCGTGCCACTCGACGAAACCGGTCGCGTTCTAAAGCCAGTTCGCGGCGCGTTGCCCAAACAATTGATGACGCTCAGCCCCGATCACATGCAGGAAATCGTTCGGCGCAACGAGCTCGTCGGCTGGCGTTGTGTCGCTCCCGAAGGCGCATCGCAAGTCGCCGCGCAACTGCTCTTGCCCGAGGAAGTCATCCATTCGCGCAGCTTCAATCCCTATCACTATTGGCGCGGCCTCTCGCCGTTGTCGGTCGCGATGATGGCAGCGCAATCGGACTTCGCCGCCGGGCAATTCATGAAAGCGCTCATGGAAAATAACGGTGACGCCGGCGTCATCATCACGAGCAACAGCGTGCTCAGCGACGAGCAGAGAACCCAAATTACCTCCAAATTGCTATCGCGAAAACGTTCCAATGGCATTGCCGATCGCCCGATTCTGCTCGATGGAAATCTCACGGTGCAAAAGCCGATGATTTCCAGCGCCGACATGCAGTTCCTGGACAATCGCCGTCTGAACCGCGAGGAAATCGGCGCGATCTACAAAGTCCCCGAATCGATGATGGGTTTTGGCGATGAGAAAAGCGGGTTGAGCGCCGGCACGGCGATGCAACAGGACCGCTTGAACTTCATCGAAAACACGATCACCGGTTTGTGTCGCCGCTTGGAATCCGCGCTGGAACCGATCATCCAAAGTTTCGATCCAGAGTTGCACGGTTGGTTCGACATCGATTCCTTGCCGATCATGCAAACGGCGCGACGCGATCGTTTGGTGAGCGCCGAAAAGGCATTCGCCATGGGCGTGCCGTTCAATGAAATCAACGAACTTTTCGGCCTCGGTTTTCGACCGATGCCGTGGGGCAACAAAGGTTTCGTGAATCAGAACCTCGTGGAGCTCGGGGATGTTGCCGGAGTGCGGACGTCTCGTCCGCAGCAACGTGAACTGCAAGCTGTGCTTCCAGATCATCCAACTAATCCGGAAGTCGCAGTAGGTCGGATGCTTGAACTGGTCGAAGGAACGCGAACGTCCAACGCTCAACTTCCAACGTCCAACGTCGAACCGGAAAAACAAAAGCCGAACGGCAAGTTGCGCCGGTTCCTTTTCGAACAACGCAATCGCGCGTTGGCACACCTCGAACAAGAATTCGGTTTCCTGCACGTGCGCTTTCAACGCGGCGAGGACATCGAGCCGTTGTTGGATGCGCAGCGTGAAAACGAATTCCTCTTCGAACGCCTCGGCCTTGCCGATGGACTTGTCGTTGAAGAAAACGAAAAACGTTTAGCCGAACTCAACGACGTCGTGCGCAAAGGACTGGAGTCGGACGAAGACTTCGCCGAAGTCGCACACCGCGTGAAACGGATTTTCACCGGGAATTAATCAGCTTCGGAGTGTGGACGTCCACGTCCGCACTCCGAGAAACAAACCAAAGAAAGACCAAACATATATGCACTACTTAAAACACACATTCACCGGACGGGCCAAGATCGTGCCCGTGCGCAGCGATCATTTTCTGCTGCCATACCAATACAAATGGGCCACCGACTACGCGCGTCTGAAACTCGCCGTCAAAGCCCGACAAATCGGTTGGACCTGGACGACCGCTTATTCATTGGTTCGCCGTAAAGCACAAGGCGGGGCTACTGGGGACGTCTGTATTTCCAGTCGGGACGAAACGCAAGCTCGGCTCTTCCTCGAAGACTGCCGGAATTTTGCGAACGTGCTCAATCACGGATCGCGTGAGTATAACGAACTCGTGTGTGAGGCGGATTCATCCATCGCTTACAGACTCGAGTTCGCGAATGCCGCGCGTATTCATTCGATGTCCTCGAATGCCGATGCCCAAGCCGGCAAACGCGGCGATCGCGTGCTCGACGAATTCGCGCTTCATCCCGACCCGCGCAAACTGTATTCGATCGCGTATCCGGGCATCACGTGGGGCGGAAGTCTCGAAATCTTTTCGACGCATCGCGGCACGGACAATTACTTCAACGTGCTCATCAACGAGATTTTGCACGGTGGCAATCCGAAAGGCTTCA
>JAQGOW010000138.1 GCA_028293405.1 Verrucomicrobiales bacterium | reverse complement strand
ACGGTTACCACGCCGAACATCATTTCCGGCCAAAAGTGCATTGGATCCGAATGGAAGGGTTTCACCGGCAGATCGCTGATCTGCAAAAAGCTGAAGGCGTGCGCGTCATCAATCATGCGCACATGCTCGGATTTCTCGATCCGAACTTGCCGCCACGGGGCCGGCGACAGGTCTCCGATTTGCAGAACGCCGCACCGTCTGCGCCCCAAGCTTGACCTTTCCGCGGCGCCGGCCTCACACTGCGTCAGTTAGTTTGGTCATTCGCGTCCAAACCATTTTTTGAGGCGGGTTGAACGCGTCTTTACGCGAACCACACAGTTCTCAAGAGAAATGGCGACGTCACAGTCCGTGGCCACATCGCTTATCGCCTGATCCGTGAATCATTCGACTCTTTCATCCGGCGAAAAACAAAAAGCGCGTTCCTCGCGGGAGTATTTCATTCTCCTCTTCACTTTTACGGCCCTTTCTTTGGTCGTTCTTGCCTTTCTACACGTGCACGGAACCTACGTTTTTCCCCCGGGGTTTGACGTTCTCCGCCGTCTTTTTCATTCTCAATACGCGTTTTTCGGCGGAGCAGTCCTCGCCGCAATGTTGTATGTCTTGCACGCGCCAGTTGTGCCGCGGATTGTCCGCCGGATCATTCTGGCATTCTTTTACTTTTGCTTTGTCTGGGTCGGTGTCTGGGTTTTCGTCCACCGGGTGTTCGGCATAGAGCTGAGTCCGGGGCTGCTTGTCGTTATCCTGGTAAACCAGGCGCCGATCTCCGAGATGGGTGTCACCAATACCGAACTCGCGGTCACTTTGTTTGTCGCTTTCGCTCTCATCGCGGCTATGACAGCAGTGACGGAAAGATTTGCCAGCAGACAGACGCAATCAGTCAGAAAACGCGGCGCGCTCCTTTTCGCGGGATTGTTTTTATTCCTTCACGTTCCACTGCGGGCATACGTTGTTCATTACCTTAACCAAAACAATTACGCGGTTCTCGCCTACGATGACACCGTTCCATTCTCGCTTCGCACAGAACGGCTTCTCCCGGGCAGGCGGGACGGGCGACTCTCACTTCCAAGTATTGCATCGGCAGATCGCAGCACAGCGTATCTAAATCATTTGCGTGCCATGCCAAGGCTGACGGTGCCGCGCCGACGCAACATTCTTTGGATTAACGTCGAATCGCTTCGCTTCGATGCCATCGACGAGAAGACGATGCCGAACCTATGGAAGTATCGCGATCAATTTCAAATTGCGCTGAACGCGCAACATTGGAGCGATGCGAACGCAACCCACTTCGCTGTTTTTTCAATGCTGACTGGGTTGAGCGGCTACCAATTGCCTGCCTTATTTCGTGCCGGTCTAACGGATCCGTTTCTTGCTCTATTGCAAAGTAATGGTTACCGCCTTCGCTTCGGAAAGAAGGCACATATTGAATCAGCCGATTTATTGCAACTGCTGCCTGCCGGCACGGTTTGCGTCAAGATTGATACGGCGGTGAGTCGGGGAGACCCGCTCATGGTCGACAGTTATTTGCAAGATCGCCGCGGCGCCAACCAGCAGCCTCGTTTTGATTTTCTCGCACTGGATACACCTCATTGGCCGTATTGGTTCACGAAAGAAGACGCTCTTTTCCAGCCGGCGCCGTTATTGAGTAGCTCCAGCATTTTTGCCCAACCGCACGCGCTCCTGACCGAGAATGAACTCGATGGCGTGCGTAACCGCTATCGGAATGCCTGTTACGCCGCTGATCGTGAAATCGGTCGCACGCTCGATGATTTGAAATCGCATGGCGGCTTTGCCGATACGATCGTTATTCTGGTGGGCGATCACGGGGAGGAATTTCAGGAACGCGGCCAGATCACGCATTCGTCCATGTTAAATGACTATCAAGGGAGAACGGTGCTTTGGATGCACCTGCCCGATATGCCTCCTGCGCCATTGGCGATCAATGTGCCCACCATTCATATCGACATTGTTCCAACTGTGCTGGAATCGCTCGGATTCAGCGAGGACGTGCTTTACACGCAAGGGCGGTCATTGCTCGGTCCGATTGAAAATCGGCCAATGCTCAGCTTGTGTGAACAAGGAGGAGTGGCCCTTCCTCAATATCGTTGCCTTGTGAGCGCGAATTACGTGTCGAGGTGGCGGTGGACAGCCACGCAGTATTTGTTCTCAGGAATCCAGCGGCGCGACGGAGCAATGGTGGAAGGCAAGCAGTGGCTGGAGGAAGTGCAGGCTGATTACCGCAACAGCGCGGAGATGTATGAATTGCCGCCGGACGTCTCGCAACCGCCCCGGAAATTTCAGACGCGGTAAAACCAGGAAATGTTCGGCAGGCCGACAACGACGATCGTTCAAGTGTTTCTGTAGTCGCTCGCTCAGCGAAGCGCGTTCCGCGTCCCGCCGAATCCCACGCGCGTCGCGCCGCTCAGGGAGCGGCGACTATAGGAGCGCGCGCTGGACGTTGGACGGATTTAGCACGGACTCAGCGTTTTTCCGCACCAAAGGAAGCGCGAAGCTTCTCTTTTTTCGCGTCACAATCTTCCTGTAAACGTCGAACGTCGAGGGCTAATTGTTTTTGGAGAGCCGCGAGTTCTTCCGAGTTTCCGGACATCTCAGCCTTTGTGATCTGATCTTTGAGGAAAACTTCTCGCTCCGCGATCCGGGCTTTGAAAGTCGAATCAACTTCTGCGAGCTGCTTTTTTTGCTCGTCGGTCAAAGAAACAGTCGGCGCGCCTTGCTGCAGCCGTTCCATCGCCAGTTCGTAGGCCGATTTCATTGTCATCATAACCTAGGGAATGGTGCAGCGCTGTCCAGAGCGGCGCCGCGTAGGATAAATTGTGGCGGTTCGAGAACCGCCGCTACCTAGCAAGGCGACGCGTTTGAGGTAGCGGCGATTGACCTCAATCGCCACCGAGCGCGATCACTCTAATGAATCACGTACGACACATTGCGTTCTTGAGATGAATTCCTAAGTTAGCGCCTTCATGTCCCAAAAGATTCGCCTCATCAGCACCGACTTCGATGGCACGCTCGTGTGTCGCACGGGAGAACCGGTGCTGCATATGCCGTGCATGAAGTTCATCCGCGAGCTG
>JAQGOW010000113.1 GCA_028293405.1 Verrucomicrobiales bacterium | reverse complement strand
ACGGCCTCGACGGAGCATTTCTGGATAAGGATGCAACCCAATAATTCCGACGAAAAACGTTGGTTGGAATCATACGTTGCCCATCTGGGTGTGAGAATCGTATGGATTGATGACTGGTCCCAAGTTGGGCCTTGCCTCTCAAAAATGCTTTCATGATCAACCCCACTACCACTCCCACCACCTCCTCATTCGCTCGGCTGCCTGTTCAAATCCGCGCGCAACGCCATGCAAAATACCAACGGGTTCGATAACGGCGTCGATATTCTTATAGTCTGAAGTCCAATGAGCGCCCTCCTCGCAATCAGACAAACGGTCATTTCACATTTGGACGATTTCGTAAAATGGCCAAAGGAGCCACTACTGTTATGGTCTGGATGCTCCAGGAACGGTAGCCACACTTATCCGAGTGAGATTTTAACTTTGCTTCGCGAACAGAGGATCTATCGACGAGCCTGATCAAACGATCCGGCCGTCCACGCCTTTCTCGTGGCTGGAGGCGAACGACCAAAACGAAAGCACAAGGGATATGGATGGAATATCCATCACCTTTATTTTGGGGTCAGCCAGACTGGCACTTCAAAAACGCTGCATGCGGTTAAAGATGGTAAACATTTTACCCAGAGCGCAGGTGTCGTCGCAGTTCATCCAATCGCCGATGCGCTTTGCGAAGAAGATTCAGACTTCACCGCAATGTTGCGCGAAGAGTCATTTAAACGTTTCGGTTACGACCCCGAAGGCATATTTTCCTCCGCGCCACACGACGACTATGGCTTCGTCGCGCCGTATGCAACGCGAATACTTTACACCCAGCAAAATGGCTAAAACCGCTAACAACAATCTGGCAACCACCGCCCAATCCCTCGGCGGCCTGCTCAAATCCGCGCGCGACATCATGCGCAAGGACAAAGGCCTGAACGGCGACCTCGATCGTCTGCCCATGCTCACGTGGATCATGTTCCTCAAGTTCCTCGATGACCTTGAACTGCAGCGTGAAGGCGAGGCAAAGCTATCCGGCAAAAAATTCCGCCCCGCCATCGAACCACCATATCGCTGGCGTGATTGGGCGGCCAACCCGCAGGGAGTCACCGGCGACGAACTCCTCGCCTTCATCAATCAGGACGAATGCACTCTTCCCACCGGCAAACGTGGTCAGGGCCTTTTTGCTTACTTGCGGAAACTCACCAGCGCTAACGGTGATGATAGACGGGAAGTCGTTGCTACTGTCTTTCGCGGCGTCCAGAACCGCATGATCAGCGGCTATCTCTTACGTGACGTGATCAACAAAGTCGCCGGCATCCACTTCACCTCCAGCGACGAACTGCACACGCTCGGCTCCTTATATGAATCCATGCTTCGCGAAATGCGCGACGCCGCTGGCGACTCAGGCGAATTCTACACCCCTCGCGCCGTCGTGCGATTCATGGTCGAAGTCACAAACCCACGCCTGGGCGAAACCGTGTTGGACCCCGCTTGCGGCACGGGCGGCTTTCTCGTCGAAGTATTCAACCACTTGAGCAAACAGGTAAAGACTGTGGCCGACCGCAAGGTACTACAGGAGAAATCCCTTTTTGGCTGCGAAGCTAAATCGCTGCCCTATCTCCTTTCACAAATGAACCTGCTGTTGCACGGCCTCGACTCCCCGCAGATTGATCCCGGCAACTCACTCCGATTCAAACTCGCCGACATCGGCGAAAAAGATCGCGTGGACCTCATCCTAACCAACCCACCTTTCGGTGGCGAAGAAGAAAAAGGCATCCAGGGGAATTTCCCCGAAGACAAACAGACGTCGGAAACCGCGCTGCTCTTTCTGCAACTGATTATGCGCAAACTGCGGCGGCAAAGTGGCAACGGTCGCGCAGCTGTGGTTGTGCCCAACGGAACACTTTACGAAGACGGCGTTCCACAGCGGATTCGACAGGAATTACTGACGGAATTTAATTTGCACACTGTGCTGCGATTTCCGAAGGGCGTGTTTGAACCATACACGGACATAGCAACAAATGTCCTTTTCTTTGACCGCAGCGGCCCGACTCAAAAAGTTTGGTTCTACGAACATCCACTTCCACCGCGTCGGGCACATTTAAAAGGCAAGTCCTACTCCGCAACAGATGGGGTTCATTACGAAGAGTTCACACCTCTCTTGGAATGGTGGAATAAGCGTCGGCCCACAGCGCAAGCGTGGTCAGTTACTACCGAAACACTGGGTGAAAATATATTTGATTTAGCACAAAATCATCCCAGGCACGCGAACGTCGATCTTCAGACACCGTCAGAAATTATCTGCAACGTGCGGCGCATGAAGGACGAAAGCGAAACCGTCATGCGTGAGCTTGAGGAAACCCTTTCATCGCTAACAGCCGTGTCAGCGCCGGGTACACAACTCCGCGAACTCCTTAAACCGCGCGAAGATGGCATCAGGATCCAGGACGACACCATATACACACGCCCGCGTGTTCAGCTGCATTTCCGCGGCGCAAAAGTTCGCGACCGAGTCGCCGGCAGCGAAATCGGATCGAAGTTGCAAACACTGATCCGAACCAACGACCTCCTACTTTCTCGCATCGATGCACGAAACGGGGCGATGGCGCTCGTCCCGAGCGAGTTGGAGGGCGCAATTGCCACAAACGATTTTCCCGTGTTTGAGATTCGGAGTGAACTTATATTGCCCGCATATCTTCGATATTGCCTGTTCCAACCTTCAATGCTGCGTGTCTATGAGCATCTGAGCCGTGGCTCAACGAACAGGCGACGGTTAAATGTCGAAAAGTTTCTCGATCTCAAGATACCCGTCCCGTCAGACCTAGACATGCAATTGAAAGTCGCAGACACCCTACGTAAGGCAGAGGAAGGAATCGGAACGCTACACGAGCATTTTGGTGGGATGGAAGAGGAGTTAGAAGACCTAGTTGGCTCAGCACTTCACTATGTGTTTCGCAAACAACAGTCCAAATAACCGACCATCCTTCGATCTGCGCCGAATCGTTTTTGAGTTGAGCGCGTATCAGGCGGAAGTAAATGTGGTGAAGCGCCTGCAAGCCGAAACCGCCACCGAACTCGACGCTTTACTTCCCGCCATTTTGGACAAAGCCTTTAAGGGTCAACTTTGATGAGCTTTCGCTATCGCTCACATCAATTGCAAGAGATCGTCTTGGCCGCGAAGTTGGTTCGCGAGGGCCAGTCTCTGACCTTCAGAAATTACAAAGACCACGGCAAACACCTCGAATTAGAGCTGGATTTAAAGGACGGACCGTTGGTCAATCTTCGCCTGACCGTCACTGCCGGGCGATACGACGAACCGGAAACCTATCGAGCCGCCCTCCTGCTCGACGATCAACGCATCCGCGGCGTTGACCATGCTGACATCGAGACAAAGCGCTTTTACAAAACGGCTGTGCCGAAGGGGTGGCATCAGAACGTCATTGACCCGAATCTGCCTACGCGAGAGATTAACCGCCACGTTTCGCTGCCTCACTTTGAAGTTGGCGATTTGACTGACTTTCTCGCCAAGGTCGCGGAGTTATGGCACGTTGAAATGGCGTCAGAAGAGGTGCTGTTGTGAAAACGAGTGAAAAACAATTCTTGTCGCCCGAAGCTTGCCGCGAAGCGGTTCAAGCATTCTTAGGCGAGCAGATCAACGCTGAAAAGACACGCCGTGGCGTTGTCATGGCGTTGCCCTTGATGTACCCCGATGGCTACCAAGTCCAGGTGCATCTTGAACCTGTCACTAAATCGACCGCGCTGATTACCGACCGGGGCCGGACACTGGCGAAACTCCTCGAAAACGGACTTAACCTCGATGCAAAACAAACCTTGGCGCTTCTGGACGAGCGGAAGCAGATGTTTGAAGTAAATCAGGCCGGTTTCGAGTTGCAGAAAGAAATCCGGCTGCCGCTTCAGGGAATTGACGTTCACCTTTTCGCAGAGTCGTTGGTGAGCATCGCTCATCTGATTTACAAGTATGAACCCGTAACGTCAGAGGAAAGCGTTGCTGACCGCACCCTCAAACAAATTTTCAAGGAACGCGGCATTGAACCGACCGTCAACGCTGTCATCGACGGCAAAATTGAAAAACAAATTCGCGTGAATTATCTCCTTTCCGGCCGGCACCCGCTGGCGTGCAAAGTAGTCAAGCGACGCGGGCCGATGCTTGGCTATATGGAGCAGTGGGGATGGCGCTGGACCGACGTAAAACAGCACAACCCGCATCTGCTGCGTGGAATGATTTACGATCCTGACAAGCAGGAGTGGGATGACACCACGTTGAATATCTGCAAATCCGTTTGCGACCTTTTCTGTCCCTACCTTGAAACCCAGACGATTCACGACGCAATTGATCGTGCGTTTAAGAACGGAAACTAGGAAGCAAACCGCTTCCCGACATTCAGAATCCAAAGCATCTAGGGTGTTACCTTTTCGTGCCTCTAGCCTCTAGCGCCGGCAGCGCTGGTGGAACTCGACTTACACGAGGCCACACGCATACGCCAACTCGCATTCGACATCGTTCCTGTAATTGACATAGCGCGCCAAACCCGATGTAATCCGAATATATCGACAAACGCCGCCCGCCAACACACAACCATGAAAATCGCCCTGTCTCTTGTCGTTTTCGTTTGTTTCTCCGCATTTGGATTTGAGCCTCGCCTCACCGACGATACAACCATCGTACGAAACGCCCGTATTCAATCAACGGCGTATGGCATCTCGCCTGTTCTATCTGTCGACACGAACCACGTTGCCTTAATAAAATTCGATACGAGCTCGGTTCCTGCAGGAATCGCAGGCAGCAACATCGCGCGCGCCTTCCTTACAATTTACGTCGACAGACTCACCATAACAGGGGCCGTGCATACGGTTCAGATCAACGGACAGTGGGCAGAGCAAGTCGCACCGAAAGTCACACTTACCAACTCCATCGATGCAAACACGACCGTGCTCACCACAGCCGCCAGAAATTCATACGTAGGTTTCGACGTAACGGAAACTGTTCGGTCGTGGATCGATGGCAATCCAAATACCGGAATCGGCGTCGCAACCGCACAAGGCTCAAAGGCGAACTTCGCTTTTGACTCGAAAGAAAACATGGCCACGGGCCATTCCCCAACGCTGACGATCCTTCTTGCCGGCCCGGCGGGTGCGACAGGGCCGAAAGGCGATGTAGGAGTGCAAGGGCTTCAAGGCATTCAGGGCATCCAAGGTCCTCCGGGCGACAAAGGTGATCAAGGAACTCAGGGGCCACAAGGAATTCAGGGTGTCCAAGGCGTTGAAGGTCCCCGCGGAGCGAAAGGAGATACCGGCGAATCCGGCCCACAAGGAGTTCAAGGACCAAAAGGAGACCCGGGGCAACAAGGCCAGCAAGGCATTCAAGGTCCGATCGGACCCAAGGGCGATAAGGGAGACGTTGGCAATACCGGACCGCAGGGCATCCAAGGTTTGCAAGGCCTGAAAGGCGAGGCGGGCTCACAGGGATTGCAAGGTGTAACCGGCCCCCGGTGTTTCACGTCGATGCAGGTCTTCACTAACAACGGCGTTTGGGTCCGGCCGCTTGATGTGAGCCGTGTTTTTGTAAAAGTTTGGGGCGGTGGGGGAGGAGCAGCTGGCAGTAGCGGCGTTGCACCCGGTGGCACCCGCACCGACGGTGGATATTCACCAAGTGGCGGCGGCGGTGGATACTGCGAAGCTGTGATTGACGTAACCAACGACGTTGCGGTTTCCGTTGGAGCCGGTGGGTCCAGTGCGGATGGTGGTGGGTATCCAGGTGGTGATGGGGGGAGTAGTTCCTTTGCAACTCTAATCGCAAATGGCGGTGGGGGTGGCAACCCGAGCTTTTGTGGAATCGGCGGCTCAGCATCCGGCGGGCAATTAAATATCAAAGGCCAAAATGGGACGTTGCTGCCGATTGTAGTACCGGGTCCAAATTTTTTCACGGTCTACATCGGTGGAGCCGCTCCAAACGGAGGGTTTGGCGCTCCATTGGGCGGTCCACAGGGCAGTGCCGATGGCGGTTTTCCAGGAGGTGGCGCCACAGGGCCCGTTTCGTCGTCAAGACCAGGAGGAGTTGGTGGATCAGGACTCGTGATCGTCTATTACTAAACACAATTTCAAACCATAATGCGGGCGCCGCGACTAGTGCCAAGTCGGGTCATGTAGGATTTTACCTTTTCGTGCATCTAGCCTCTAGCGCCGGCAGTGCATTTACGTTTTTCTTTGGAACACCTTGCGCGACTTGAACACAGTGGCAAAAATGAATGCATGTGCGGCCGCTATTCCTTAACCAAAAAAGAACTGCGCCGCATCTCGCGCCTGTCACCAAACGCGCAACAATTCTTCTTCAAAGAGCGCTACAACATTTCACCCACGCAGGACATTCCTGTCATCATCTGGAATCGCAGAACGAGTAACGTTGAACTAAAGGATTTGCGCTGGGGCCTACTGCCACGATGGGCAAAGGAAGCAAAGAGCCCACCGTTGATTAACGCGATGGCTGAAACTGTCGCGACAAAGGTGACCTTCAAGAAAGCATTCGCAGAGCACCGATGTTTAATTCCTGCCGATGGCTTTTACGAATGGGAAATCGTTGGAAAAACAAAACAGCCGCACCGGTTCACGCTGAGGAGCGGCGAACCATTTTGTTTCGCGGGATTGTGTGATTGGAGCTACACCGATACCGACGAAAAACGTGCGGGCGTTGTGATTGTAACTACGGCAGCGAATACTTTGGTGTCTGCTGTCCACAAACGCATGCCCGTAATCCTGCCTGAGTCAGCATGCGACGATTGGCTCGATCCATCAACGACCCTGGACAAAGCAACTGCGCTCCTGCGCCCGTTGGACGCCAGCCAAATGAAATCCTATCGCGTGCGTCCGCTAATTAATTCCGGTCGTTTGGAAGGACCTGACTGCATCGTGCCGTTAGCCGAGCCACTGCCGCGACCTGCGAAACCGCGGACACCCAGACCGAGCGATATCGTTGCAGTGCGTCCCATTTTCGGTGGTTACTCTCTGCCACAAGCGCTGCCAGAAGGAACGAAGGTGAAACTACTCAGCTTTGATCATGGCTATTGGGACGTCGAACATGAGGGCACCAAATACCGAATCTTCTCCAGCTGCTGCAACGAACTTCCAAAACCCAACACAGAAACGCGCATCTAGGGCCTCACCTTTTCCTGCCTCTAGCCTCCAGCGCTGGCAGCGCATCTGCCGTGCCATCCATTTACGAAACTTTTGCTACTCTGCTAGCGCACCGGCAATCAGTTCCCAATCAGCCATCAAGGCTTTGTCAATAACTTTTCCCTAGCAATTGTTCTGACATCGACTACTTTCATCCCGAATACCAACACGCTGTCACCGGATCGGGATGTCACATGCGCACCGTCCGGGGGGGAAATGTAAAATCGGGAATAATATGACACGCCAACAATTCGAGCAGGTTAGACTCTCCATTGAGAGCGAAAGGTTTCACCCCTCTGCTTCAGACCCCTTAAGGTTCGGCATTGAACGCGCCGCCTTCGAACGCCAAAAATTCGAACGCCTCATCTCAGCGGCCGAAGGCCTCCCCTTTGCCACTGCCGCCGCAAAACGCGCCCAATGGCTACGCCAGCTTCAAAGAGTTGCCGCGACTTCGGAGCGTCTCGAAAAACTCCGTGCCGAAATTGCAGCGGTTCGTCCCACATTAAGATTGCCCCTCGTCGGCGGGAACCTTCCCTACACCAGAGCCTGAGCCATTGCATTTAGAGAGCCTCGCAACTACTGCGCGGCCAGCGAATGCGAACAACTCGTATTGACGAGCCCTCGTTGGGATTCGGGTTGCGAGGGTGGTAAGGCTTGAAACATTCCCCGATGCCACTCTGAGCAGTCTAAGGTCAAGCAATCAGACGTGACCTGATTGTTTTGGCCGGTGTTTCTTCTTTAAAGTTGACCGCTGGACTTCGAGAGGAAGCTAAGACAAAACCAATGAAAACTTTTACGGAACCAACGCAAGACGAAATTGCGGCATACGCTTATAAACTGTGGGAGGCTGATGGTCGCCCAAACGGACGTGATGGCGACCACTGGCTGCAAGCTAAGGCGCATCTCACCGCTGATCGGCAGTATGAAGCCGGTGTGCTGGCATCACCCACCGCAACGCGAGACATCGAATCAAAAAAGAAACGGAAAGCTGACCCACAAAACGGTCGCTCCAATGCGTCACGGCAAGCAGTTTACGGATAAATGTGCGGGGACCCGCCCTACACCAGAGCCTGAGCGATTGCAGGCCAGGCCTCCACACCGCGATCCGTGACCGTTAAGCTTTTTGCCGACCAAAAATGCCGGTTGAGGGTCCCGCAAGCGTGTTGTTCACTTGCATCGGTTGCCGATGCAGAGAGGGAGCAAGGGCACTGTATTCGGCAGCCAATATGCCATGAATGGTATCGCCATTCATGGCGACTTTTTTTGCCCGATTGTTTCCCCGCCCGGCACCGCACTTAATCCCAGCAGTTCATTTGCTAAGGCGGCGCATATTGTGGATACCTTTCGTGCCCCTAGCCTTGAGCGACGCCACCAACCTTTGAGCAGAGTCAGGCTGTGAGACTTAACTCTTCGCGCGATTCACGGAGGACGCCCGTGGGAGGCGTCGCTGAACTTTGACATTTCGGGCACAAATTCAATACCACTCCACCGCTGCACCTCTTACAGAAAACAGTGTAACAACCCAGGCACTTGAACAGAGATGTTCCTTGAACGGAACAGTCGCACCGCGGGCATTGGTCAAAGGCATTCATTGTGAAACGGCATTTTGATACATGTCGCACCGACACGCGTCAACACCAACCCGCCCGCGCCGAAACAAACGCCGCATCTAGGGCCTACCTTTTCGTGCATCGGGCCGGCAGCCCGCATCGTGCCCCAATTGGTTAGGCTGGTAGAAAATTGGATGAACGACCCTGTAAACTACATTTGCTAGGATTTGCATTGCTTGAATTTCGCCAAGTGAGTTATAGGAAGTAAATGCCATCCAAACGACAAAAAGCTCGCAAGTCCACGTTTCGCAAGGCTCCAACAGGAATCGCCGGTCTCGATGAAATTACGGGTGGCGGTTTGCCGCAGGGACGGCCCACGCTTCTTTGCGGAAGCGCCGGATGTGGGAAGACTTTGATGTCGATCGAGTTTTTGGTTCGCGGTATTTCCCAATACAAAGAGCCCGGTGTGTTCATCGCGTTTGAGGAGACACCTCAGGAGTTGGCGAAGAACGTCGAATCGCTCGGGTTTGACCTGGCCCAGTTGATTCGGACGAAAAAGTTGAAGATCGACTATATCCACATCGATCCCAATGAAATCCAGGAGAACGGGGATTACGATCTGAAAGGGTTGATTGTGCGGTGGGGTTATGCGATTGATTCGATTGGAGCGAAGCGGGTAGTGCTGGATACGATTGAAACGTTGTTCAGCGGGTTTTCGAACCAACAGATTTTGCGCGCGGAGTTGCAACGATTGTTCCGCTGGCTGAAATCCAAAGGGGTCACGGCCATCATCACTGCGGAACGCGGTGCCGGGGCGTTGACGCGGCATGGGTTGGAGGAGTATGTGGCGGATTGCGTGGTGTTGCTGGACCACCGGGTCAATGAACAGATTTCGACGCGGCGGTTGCGGGTGGTAAAATATCGCGGCAGTTATCATGGCACGAACGAGTATCCCTTCCTGATCGATCAAAAAGGGATTTCAGTGCTGCCGATCACGTCACTGGGATTGCAACACATTGCTAGCACGGAACGAATTTCCACAGGTGTGCCAAAGCTAGATGAAATGCTCGGCGGCAAGGGTCTATATCGCGGCACGAGTGTGTTGCTTTCGGGGACAGCCGGGAGCGGTAAATCGAGCCTGGCTAATACGATGGTGGTCGCGGCGTGCGCAAAAGGGGAACGGGCGATTTATTTTGCGTATGAGGAGTCGG
>JAQGOW010000089.1 GCA_028293405.1 Verrucomicrobiales bacterium | reverse complement strand
GAAATCATCCTGGCGCATTGGCGAGTGGTCGGTGAAACCGATTTCGGTCAGGCCGACAGACAACGCGTGCGCCGCGTATTCGGTCGGTTCGCCACTGGCGTGCCGGCAGAGCGGCGTGTGCATGTGATAGTCTGGCGGTTGCGACATCTGGATATTTAAAACGAATAGATACGTCGCGACAAGCTGTGGTGCAGAAGAAAAACGGCCAAGCCGGCAAAGAGGATGTTGCCGAGAAAAAGTCCGATGGCGGTAAAGAGCATGTTTCCATGGGCTCTGACGCCGGTGATTTGCGACAAGACTTCGGTGAAAATCAACGCGCCGAAAACAGGTGCGAGGTAAACGGTGATTGTTGTCAGAATACCGGCTACGACCATGTTTCTTACGCGCAGCGCGAAGTAAGTTGCGAAGACCGGCAGGTTTAGAAAACCGAGTGCAATGGCGAAGTACAGCAACATTGCACCGGGCTCGAAAATGTCGTCGCGAGATTGCGAGTTCAATCCTCGCCACGGATGGACAAACAAAACAACCGTCGCAACATGGCACGTCGCGACGACGAGGAAAGCGGGCAGGAATTGTTTCCAAAGGCCGTGAACGCGGCCGTAGATGATTTGGGTGACGCGCAGGGGAGTAATCAGGATCAACTCCAATGCACCGGATTGTTTCTCAGTGTGGAAGCTGCTGACGCCAACGAAGAGGAACATGATCGAGATGATGAACAGGAGTAACACCTGCAGAGTGATCATCGAATCAAGAAGGTCGTAGGAATTTTGCAGGAATGACACGGCGATCGTTTCGATAATGATGAACGCGAGGCACAAGCCCCACTTCGTCGTGCGCGCGCGCCAGGAATATTGTTGCAGCCAGGCGATTGGATTGCGGTCGAGCAAGCGGCGCATCTGACTTTTGAAACGGTTCAGAAAAAGCGGTGTGCAGAATCGATTGGACCATTTCAGCGAAACGCGACTTTGCTTATCGCGCCAGGAACGGTTGATTTGCCACGCGCCGATGATCAGCACGATGAACAGCAGTAAGAATGCGATAAGTGCGCTGGCGATGAGCAGTTGCGTCCAGATGTGTGGGTAGGTTGGTCTCGTCGTGAGCACAGCGCTCCAACCGCCCATCGAACTGCGCATCCGGCCCGTAAAGTTGAAGAATTCCGGATAGCCGGTGAGCACGAAGGGAAGCAGCTCGATAGATTGATCGAACACTGTCCTGTTTCCTCTGAAACCGCTGTTCGCCAGTGCAACGGTTGTAAATGTGAAGGTGAAACAAATGGAAAGCGCGATGTTGAATGCGAAAGCGAAACAGGACGCCGCACCAAACGTGGCATTGCGTTTGCGGAATAACGCGGATGCGAGCATGCCAGCGGCGAGTGAGATTAGAATCGCGCAAAACTGCATCGTGATTGCAGTGGCGACGTCGAACCACGCGATACCGCCGAGCAGGAATGGGATGACGAGGATCGGCAGGACGGAGAGCCAGAGAGTGAACGCGCGAAATGCGTGCGCGCAACCTTTGCCGATCATGATTCCGCGCGCGGTCAGTGGCGTGAGAAAAAGTAGACCCAGTGTGCCGTTCCGTTTTTCCGCAGCGATGGAATCGGCCGTCATCACAGGGACGATGATGACGATCAGCAGCAGCAGAAATGTATGCAACAAAGAGAAGAGAAACAGACCCATGCTCGGGGCGTTCATTTCCTTTTCGACGTTGTGGACGCACAACCAGAGCAGGAACATGGCGATGCCTGCGGCGAGCGGACGAAGGTAGTAGTTGAATGCGCGGTGCGAGTTTTCGCGCAGCTCGCGATGCAAGACCGGCAGGAACGTTGGGCTTTTTAACCAACGCATGAAGTTAATGCGATCATTGCGTTTCGCCACGCGTGACGCGCAGGAAGACTTCTTCGAGGCCGAGTTCGTCTTCCCAGAGGCCGGTAAATTTTATGCCGCTGCGAACGAGAGTTTCGGGGAGGAAACTTGGATCGACGTCGTGACTCTTGAACGTGACTTTGATTTGGCCGTCAACAGCAGCGACGTCGGTGACTTCGGGGCACGTTTTGAGAAGGTCGATTGCGGGCGCGGAATCGCCTTTGATCGTGACCCAATAGATGAGGCCAGCGGACATTTGATCGCGCACGCCTTGAACGGGGCCGCTGTAAATGAGCTTGCCGCGTTCGATGATGGCGACGCGGTTACAGAGACTCTGGAGTTCGCTCAAGATGTGGGACGAGATGATGATGGTTTTGCCGAGACGTTGGAGTTCTTCCAAAATCGCCATCATTTCGATGCGCGCGCGCGGATCGAGACCGCTGGCGGGTTCGTCGAGTAGAAGAACTTTTGGGTCGTGAATTAAAACGCGCGCCAGGCCGAGGCGTTGTTGCATACCGCGGCTCAACGCACCGATGATTGCGCCACGTTTTTCACTCAGGCCGACGAGTTCGAGGACGTCGTTGACGGTTTTTTCGCGTTGCGCAGTCGGAATTTTGTAACACGCGCCGAAGAAATCGAGATACTCGGTGACTTCCATGTCTTTGTAGACACCGAAGAAATCGGGCATGTATCCGATGACGTGCCGGACGGCGTCGGCTTCTTTGACGACATCGTGTCCGAGCACTTTGGCGGTGCCGGATGAGGGCGCGAGAAACGTCGCGAGGATGCGGAGCGTGGTGGTCTTCCCTGCCCCATTCGAACCGATGAAACCGAAAAGGTCGCCCTGGTTGATGGTCAGGTTCAAATTGTCCAACGCGGTCATGGCGCCGTATTGGCGCGTTAGGCCGATGGTTTCGACGGCAGGTATGACGGCAGGTATCGTTGGAGCGTCCATGTTAAATTTGATTTTTCACTGGTTGCACCAAACGCAGCATGGTGCTTCGGTGCGAGCGACCGGCCTTAAACTGATTGAACGGCTGCGTGTAGGAATGGCCTTCGTCCCACGCGAACAGGATCGCAGTTGCGTTGTTCGCGAAGGCGGACAAATCCAGTCCGTCGGTGGGCGTGAAATTGTTGTAGGCTTGCGCAACATTCACCTGGCTCGCGAAGGATGCCGCGACGCACGCGCGCGGGATGCTGTCGATCGCCGCGGCGTTTCCGCCGAAACTTTGGTTCCGTTGCTGGACGGCGTTGTGGAAGGCGTCGGCGTAACGTTGGGCGAATTGTTGGATGGGCGTGCCTTGTGAATCGTCCAGCTCGAATGTTTTTGTTTTGCCGGCGAGAAGCGCGCCGATGTCGTGAACACGTCCGCCGACAACGACGTGCGCATTGGTGAATGCGCGGTCGCTTTCGTTGGTGATGGTGACGGTCCATGTCGGGCCTTTGCCGATTGCGACCATGGTCAACGGAGCTGTGCCGGGTTCGAGCCAGTCACTGATGAACAGCTGGCTGGTCCAAACGGGAACATAGGCATCGGCTTCGAAGCCGGCGCTGTGTTGAAGGACGCTGGCGCGACTGCGTTCGGTTGCTGCGCCGTAATTGCCGCCGTATTCGCCACGAAACGAGGCGAAGGTTTGTTTGCCGGCCATGGGATATTGGG
>JAQGOW010000043.1 GCA_028293405.1 Verrucomicrobiales bacterium | reverse complement strand
CGTCGAATTATCCGTCGTTCTTCAAGGAAAAGATCGAGTTGTGGAATGGTCAGCAATCAGATCACGCGGCAAGAGTGATTCCAATCAATGGCCAGATTCAGGGGGAAATTACCGCTGATCCGGCGCGATTGGAATGGGCGTTCGCCGCACTGGGCGATGACATTACGCAATATTCGGAAATCGCTTTGTCGCGACACATCAACCTGGTTTCCGCGTTGGGAAAGCCGGTTGAATTTAAAAAGGTGTCGACGGATGTCGACGGATTGACAGCGAAGGTTGTTCCCGGAATCGGGAATAGAAATTATGACCTCGTCGTTAAGTTCGAGAAAGTGCCGCATAACTTGGTCGAAGGTAAGGTGACGCTGGAGACCTCGCTGGAGTCGTTGCCAAAGCTCGAGATTCCGCTGCACATCATGGCGGCGCCGTAACCCTGTTTATGAAAATTTCAGCCCTGTGCTTTTGTGCTTCCGTGGCTTGCTTGTCGTTGCAGGCGAGCCCGCGGATTCAGTTTGAGACAAACTTTTTCGACTTCGGACATCTCGCGGGAGTTGAGTCCGCTTCGGGTACGTTCAAGTTCAAGAATGTTGGCGATGCTGTTCTGAAGCTCGACCCGCCCCGTCCGAGTTGCGGTTGCACAGACGCGAAGGCGTCGCCGGATACACTCGCGCCGGGTGAGAGCGGTGTGATCAGTTACAAAATCAATCTGGACCATTCGATGGTGAAGAATGAAAAGATGATCGCGATTCTTTCCAATGATCCGCAAACGCCAAGCGTCACGTTGAAGGCACAGTTGGCATACGATCCGGTGTATCAGATCAACGAGAAGAGCATCCGTGTGACTGTGCCGGTGGGGAAGGATGAGGCAACGGAGAGTTTGACCATTGCTCGCCCTGACAACCAACCGCTTGGGATCGATCGCATCACTACATCACAGGAATGGATCAGCGGCGCAATCGATGAGAAGCAGGGGTTGATCAATGTGACCATCAAACGGTCGACCCAAGTGCCGCCTCATTTCACGGGTAGTTTGAAACTTTGGAATTCGAAATGTGGGAACGTGCCGGTGCGCACGATTAGTGTCATTGGTGAAATTGAAGGGGAGTTGGCGGCATCACCGCGTGGACTTTATTGGGTGTTCGCGGAACAGGGAAATGATTTGAAGGCCTATCCACCGACGGCTCTTTCAAAGAGCGTGCAGCTCAAATCGGTGCTTGGGCATGAAGTCGAAATCAAGAATGCCAAGTGTACTATTAAGGGGACGAGCGTGGAGGTCGTGCCGAAGGAAGGGGGGAAGTTGTTTGATCTCGTGTTGAAGCTTGATGAAGTGCCGCACGGATTTGTCACCGGGAAAGTGACTTTGGAAACATCACTCCAATCCATGCCGCAGATGGAAGTGCCGGTGACGATTAGCGTGTTCAAGCAATAAAGTGCCCACCCCCATCCTTCCCGGGGTGTACACCCGTTACATCGTTACAACCCTTGTAAACATTGGCGATTTTTGCTGTTTTACCCGTTACATTGCCCGTTACAAACCCTCTTCGCGCCCGTTACAATTACTTGAGGCTGGCTTCCTTGGTTGGACTCGGAGCGGCGACGAGTTCGGCGCGGTCGCGGAGGACGACATTGATCCAATCATCGGCTACAAAAATCCATGGTGCGAAAGCGTGGTCTTTTTCCACGGTCGCTCGGAGGTTGTTTTTCTTCGCTTCGAATTCGTCGTCCAGACGTTTTTTGTCTTCGGGCGTTTCGTCGGAACCAGGAATGCGCGGGGATGACAAATCTGCGGCGACGGCCACGGTTATATAGTGGCTACCGTCTGGGCGCTCGGCTCCGACTTTTATCGTGTAAGCGAGATTGTCAAAAGTGACGACGGTGACGATGTTGGGTTTGTCCAAGCCTACTTCGGCAGGCGGAACGTTCGAGAGCAAATCGAGAAAAGTTGGGAACGCCCAAATTTCGGTGGCCTGGGCCATCTTTGTTCGGTCCAGTTCCTGGTCCGGGTTCGTGCCGTTGAGCGTCCATTTCGAGTTCGGCGTTTCACGGGTGAGCTCCCAGTTTTTTTTCGGGTCAGGCGAGGCCAGGCTGATAAATTTCACATTTTCAACTTTGAAGAAGCTGTGATCGAGCCAGCCGCCTGGGTCGGGCGCAGCGCCGGGAAGGAGACTGGGAACGAGCAAGACGTTGTTTGGTTCGCTGGGAATCAAAATGTAACGACCATCAAACCAACCGCGCATTCCGAGCGGTTCGTTTTCGTTTTGTTTCTTATCGTGGCGACGGCCGAGCAGTAGCGAGTGCATCACTTTGCCGTTTGCGTCGGCGAATTCAATGAGGAAGGCCGCACCCTGGCCGGTTCCCGGATCAGCCAAGTCGACGCGCTCGCGCAGCGATGGGCCGACGATTTCGGACTGCATCACTTTCATTTGTTTAATTTCAATGATCAGGCTGCTGATCTGTTGGAAGTTAGCACGATAGTTGTATCGCGTGGGAACGATCCATGTGCCGTTGCTGCGAACGATCCAGAAATCCTGCCGGTCTTTGACGTGAATGGACGCGACGTCGTTGGGCTTGAAGTCGGGGAATACGAATTCGCCAACTTTGGCTTCGCGAACGTCCCATGTTTTCTGGTTTCGCTTAAATAGCGTAAGGCCGGCGCCGCCGATGATGCACAACGCCAACAGGACGAGAACAAATTGTTTACGGTTCATATTAGCGTCTCATCATGGCCGCACGGCGGCGAGTTTTCACGGCTGCGACACCCAAGCCGGAGAAAGCGACAATGACGGGCATCGCCCCGATGTTGAGGACCTTGGCGCGGAATTGGAGAGCGTCGGTGTCTTTGCGCAGGTTCTTAACGACTTTTCTCAACTCTTTGTCGACGGCGGCCATGGCAGCTTGGTAGTCGTTCAAATCTCTTTCCTGTTGGGGAGTGAGGATCACGTTTTGGCCGTTCTTGGCCTGCGCTTGCAATTCATCAATCTTGGTTTTCATGTCGCGCTTTTTCATTTCGAGGTCGCGCATCTTTTCTTCCCAGGCGCGACCGGCCTTGGCTTCCATGTCTTTCACGCGCGTGAACGGACGGTTCATGCTGGCGCGGTTGCGCGAAGTGATGAGGTCGTCGTCGCCGCACATTTGTTCGACGATGCTTTGGACGAGGTTCAAGTTGCCGTTGACTGGGCGAACGGTTTTGTGGCCCATGACTTCCTGTACGCGCACTGCGATACGGTCATTGAGCAAATCGGTGTCAGCAACGAGAACAACTTCACCGGGGGCAGTGGATTCTTTCAGGCCGCCGTTTTTTGGATAAGCGGTTTTAAATTTTCCGGTCAATCGCAGGACGATTGGGAGTTCCTGGTTGCTAGGTTTGAAATCGCGAAGGATGGTCGGGCCGGCGGTAGCCAGAAGCGAATCGATCATTTGCGAATTAGCGGACGATGAAACGAGCGAGGTCATCTGCAATCCTTCGGCGGGTTTTCCGGTGAACACGCCGGCGAACGGAAGGAACAGATTATCGATCTGGCTGGTCGCGACTTCTTTATCGTTGATACCGGCGCCGGTGATGGAGAGGAGCGTCGGCATGACGTCGCCGGTTTGGGTGTTGTGGCCTGCGAAGGAGCGGTCCGCGAGCACCCGATCGGTGTCCATGGCGAGGCCCCAAACTTTCAGCAATTTATCGAGCGTGGATTTTGCAGCGTTGTCGCCACTGACGGCGACGCCTTTGTTGCGGTCGTGATTTTGATCGAAAAAGGCGTGCGGATCGAGGAATGCCATCACCTTGCCGCCGCTCAAGACGAATTGATCGATCGCATACTGCGCCGAGTCGGGAATCTCTACGGGGTGATAAACAACGAGCAATTTGATGTGCGGATCAATGTTCGTCGCGTCCATCGGAACGGGCACGACGGTGAAATCTTTTTTCAATTCGGCGACGAACGCCCAGTCTTCGCGACGTTGTTGGTCGGCGTGCATCATCGGATTGAAGGTCTCACCAAAAACCTGCAAACCGCTCATGATGCCAACGACCGGTCGGGTATGGTTGGCAACGCGGGAGATGGCGCGTGAGATGTCGTATTCGAGCAAGCGGTCGCGGTCCGGAGCGAGGAATGGAACGACGAACTTTTCATTCAACAACGTGACCGAGAGACCGAGATAAACTTTATCACCGTTCGGACCGGGGCGGCCTTCGATGCCGTTGAGCGTGGCAGCGCTTTCGGCTTCGGAATCGGGCTGTGGATCGAATTTTTCCAGCTTCAGTTTTCCTTTGGATTCATCGACGTATTCATTTAGCAAATCCTGGACGCGATGGGCGTAAGCCTTGAATTGCGGTGGCATGCCATTGTCTCCCTGGCTGCAGTAGAAACGCATGGTGACGCGGGAATCGAGTGCGGCCAAAATTTTCCTGGTGCCCGGCGTCAGCGTGTGGACTTTTTCGGCGGTGACATCTGCGCGCACTTTGACCGCGCTGCTGACAACGTAGAATGCGACCATGACGGCGAACATGCCGACCACGCCACCGGTGGAG
>JAQGOW010000071.1 GCA_028293405.1 Verrucomicrobiales bacterium | reverse complement strand
GATTACAGCCGAGCCAATCTGAAAGACGTCACGGTCGTGCGGCAGGAAAATGGCCGCGCCAGGAATTACCGGTTGAACCTGCGCGACGTGCTTGATGGCAAGCGCGGCGATGCCTTTTTTCTCAAGCCCTCGGACATCATCTACGTGCGCGAGAAGTTCAACTGGTTCTAAGCAACCAGTGCGGGAAGCGCGCTGCCACTGCGGCGCATCTGGTAAACGCGGCAGACTTCGTTGAACACCTGGTCGACGGAAATCTGCTGCATACAAAGATTGTTGCGGCAGGTTGATTGGCGGTTGTTGTAAGCGTTGACGCATGGACTGCACGAAAGCCCCGCCCACAACGCCACATTACGCGGAGTTTGTGCGGCGAATAAATGCGGCGTTTCTGGCCCGAACAGTGTCACGACGTTGATTCCCGTGAGCGATGCAAAATGGGCTGGGCCGCTATCATTGGTCACCAAAATCTCGCACAACGTGTAGAGCACCATCAATTGGCGCAGTGATGTCTTCCCCGCGAAAACAATGCAGCGCGACGATCCGATTTCGCTGACCAACGTCGCAATTGGATCAGCTTCGTTCGGCGCGCCGGTGAAACCGATTTGCACTTCGGGAAATTTGTCCAACAATCGACGAGCCAATTCGATGTATCGTTGGCGCGGCCATTGTCGAAGCGGTAAGAGATCGCTCGCATTCGGGTTGAGCAAAATGATCGGCTTAACGGCGGGGCTTTGCGGAATGAGCGCTTTGACCGAGGCAACCTCTTCCGGTCGCGCGACGAATGGTGGGAAACAATTTTCTGACGATGGCGGCTCGAAACCCAGTGTCGGCAGTTGCGCCGGATCGACCTTCAAACACTCCACCAAAACCTGGAACATCGATGTCGTGTGCAGGTGCGGATTATAGAGCAGTCGATGCGTCATTAAATCGCCCCGATACGGCCCTGCCCCATACATTGAGTGAAAACCAACGCGCGATTTCGCGCCGCTGAAAAAAGTAATCGCTGCCGACCCGCGCGCGAAAAATTCCATATCGATCGCCGCATCAAGCTTCAAATCCCACATCCGCTTCATCGCTGCCAGCGTGCTGCTGCTGAGTTGCATCATCGACTTCGACGAAATCGTGATGACATTTTCGCGCGGGATGACGTCCAGCAGATCGAGAATGAATCGGTTTTCCTCGAAACAGATGTAGTAAACGTTTTCTTTTCCTACCATCAGCACCGCGCGCTGCAAAGCCGAATACGCCAGCACGGTCGAGCCTTGTTCGGCGAGTTTTACGAAAAGAATCGAACCCACCTTCGCCGGTCCCGGAGCGGGAGTGCGCGTGAAGAGCTTGCGAACGATCGTCAGCCCAAAGCACAACGGAACGCCAAACCAGCGGTCAATTTTTTGGAGTGTCGGAACGTTCATGGATGCGTGGGGACAAACTACAAAAACAGTTCCGTGGAATCCAATTTAAATCGTTGGTTTCGGCGCAACCCCCGTTGGCAGTTGCCAGTGCTCGTTGAATTTGCTACTCACTACTAACCACGGACCACCACCCAACCGCATGCGCTCAACAGTCCAAAACAAATCGCTACCGCATGCATTTTCGCTGATCGAACTAATGCTGGTCGTGCTCATCATCTGCATCCTGAGCATTCTCTCGATGGGACGGCTCAACAGTAGCAGCCGCGACAAACTCAACGCGCATTGCCAAAAAAATTTGCAGATGATGTATTTGTCGTTGAGCATTTATGCCAATGATTACAAAGGCCATTTTCCGGTCGTTAAAGACGCTACCACTTCCGAGCAACCACTGAGCATTTTGGTGCCTCGCTACACGACTGTGACGGAAATGTTCATCTGCCCTGCCAGTTCCGACCGCTCGTTGCCGGAAGGCGAATCGTTCGCGCGACGTCGCATCAGTTACGCGTACTATATGGGCGTCACCACGAACGACGTTCCCGAGACGGTGATTCTGTCCGATCGCCAAGCCGACACCTCGCCCAAACGCATGGGCCAGCAGCTTTTCTCGCCTAAGGGCAATAAACCCGCCAATAACCATGGTCAATACGGTGGTAATTACATTACGCTCAACGGCGAGACCGCGAGTTCCAGCCTCATTGCAAAGCGCGATTTCCTGTTCGACACCAACGTCGTTCTTTTGAACCCGAGATAAATGCAGCTCAAACTCACATGCCGTTGCGGCACGCGCTTCTCCTTTGACGTCGAGCCGGTCAACGGTCTTATGCCGTTCACAGTTGCATGCCCCACTTGCGGGATCGACGGAACCGAAGCCGCCAATCAACTGCTCGCCCAAACTGGCGTCGCGCAAAAACCGCAGTTCACAATTCTTTCAAGTACCGCAGCAACCGAATCTGCCGCCACTGCTGAGCCACCCGCGCCTTACGTTCCTGAAGTTCCGGCGTCACAAAAATCCAAGTTACGCGTGGCTGGCGCTCACGCCGCTGCGCCGACATCGCCACCAACCGCTGCTGCTGCTGCCGCAACCGCAACCGGCGAAATGTGCAATCGCCACCTCGACAAGCCCTCCGCCGCACATTGCACGGTGTGCCAAAAACCGATCTGTCCCGAGTGCATGTCGATGTTTGGTTATCTCTGCTCGGTCAAATGCCGCTACCAGGCCGAGCAACAAGGCACGCGTGTTCCTGTTTACAAATTTCAAAAGCGCAGCGTCGAAGCGCGTCAATTTCGCAAAGGCGCACTCATCACTGCAGGCGTGGTCGTCATCATCTTCGGTTTGATTGCCGCGTGGTATTGGTATGATTTCAGCGGCTCCAAGCCCAAGCTCAACTACACTCTTAAGGTCGGCAGCGATCGGTCGGTTCACTCGCAATTTCTGGACGAAAACCAACTCCTGATCGTTTCCTCCGACCGCGCCTATGTCCACGACATCAAAACCGATAAGGATGTCTGGTCGACCGACCTCAAAGACGCACCTAGGCCGAAACCGCAAGCACCGGCGGCAGATGGACAAACACCAGCCGCTGCGAACCCTGCTCAGGCAAAATCAGCCAAACAATCGGCGCGAAACGTCAATGCCGCACTCGGCGAACGCTATGCTTCCGCAACGCCAACGCAAACAACCAAACCCGCCGCGAAAGTTGTTAAACCCGCCGCTACAGCCCCTGATGACAGTGAACCCGCGGATACTAGCGATGAAGACTCCAGCTTCGGTTTCAACAGTTACTCTGACTACGGCCGCCCGCGCGTGTTCGTCGATGCCGAAAACATTTGGGTTTGTTTCAACAACCGCCTGAAATGTCTCGCGCGTAAAACCGGTGAAGTAAAGAACACCATTCCGATCGATGGCCTGCTCGTTCAATTCACGCCGACTGACTCAAACATTCTGCTCGTTAGCGCACCGACTGCGACACACCGTCTGCTGACACGCATAGAAATTCCGGCAGGCACCGTGACCACGAACGAAGTGATCGTGCCGCGTCCTGCAAAAAAGACGCTGAAAGGCGAGTTGCCGGTGAACGTTCTACCGACCGCCGGCGTGCTCCTCCACCAGGAACTGCAAGACCGTGAGCTTTATCGTCCGCAAGTCATTCAAACCAGCAGCGAATTTTTTGCTTCCGCCGACAATCTCGTCGAACTCCGCGTGCGCCTCGTCGAACCGAAACGCACCAGCGTCGACACGATGAAGAAAAAAGGGCCGACGGTCATCAACGGCCAACTCAGCGCTTCCAGCAACACCAAGGCTGTTGCCGAAGAGATTTTCAACGACATAAAACGCAGCAACACCGGCGGTTTCAAGACGATCGACGAGAGCACCTATCTTGTCATGTTGCGACGTTACGCCGGCAAAGATGCAATCGATTGGACGAACAACATCTCCGGCTTGCCGCTCTTCTTTGCATTCATATCTGTCGACGTCATCGTAGCGAACTAGCGTCTCATCGCCTTCGACAAACAAAACAAAAAACTTTTCGAAGCCACTCTCAGCTACGGGTTATCCGATGCGTATCTCCAACACGACACCCACACCTCCGCACCGGCGGTCGAATTGAACAACGTCCTTTATTTCTACGATCAAGGATTGCTCACCGCGTTTGAACTCCCAACCGGCAACGTCCGTTGGCGTTTGCCGAGCGTCGGCATCACCTGCATTCAGGCCGACGTCAAAGGCATGCTCTACATCAACACCAGCTCCGCCGCGCCGGAAGACATCCAGTATTCCGAGCAGATCAAAATGGACAAGGTCGACGCCATCATCCTCAAGGTTGACCCGAAGAGCGGCAAAACTATTTGGAAATCGGTCAATCACGGACAGCAATGTTTTTTCACCGGCAAATATCTTTTTACCACCAGCTCGTTCATGGGCGGCATGGGTCTGGGCAACGCCTTGCGTGAATCGCTCGAGATGGCTACGACCGGTCCGTCCTATTTCCACATCTATCGCATCGACCCGGATAACGGTGGACTGGTTTGGGAATACAGCAATAACAAGGACGGCACGCCATCCGAGATCGATTTCCAAAAGACCAAAATCGCCCTGAACTACGGCGACGAAATTCGCGTGCTAAAGTTCCTGCAACTGTTTTAAGTGGCCGCAACTATTGGTAGCCAAAATGGCGCTGACCAAAACCACCCTATTGCATTCCGCCGTGGTCGCTTTATTCTCGCCAAAAATGAAAGCAACTCTTATGTCGATTCTCGCGACGTTTGCCACCTTCGCCGCTTCGGCGAATACTGAAGTCCCACTCTGGCCCAACGGCGCACCCGGCGCGCTCGGCGAGGACGCTAAAGACATTCCAACGCTTACCCTCTTTCTGCCGAAATCCGAAACGCCCACTGCCGCCATGGTCGTGTGTCCGGGAGGCGGTTACGGCGGTCTCGCGCCACATGAAGGTCATGATTATGCCCTGTGGTTGAACGAACAAGGAATCGCCGCGTTCGTGTTGAAATATCGCCTCGGCAGCGCGGGTTATAG
>JAQGOW010000682.1 GCA_028293405.1 Verrucomicrobiales bacterium | reverse complement strand
CAGATGCTTAAGCATTTCCTTAATCTGCGCGTTTAGGAACTCGAGAAGTTCAGGGGTGGTCTTGTTCATGCCAGCACCGGGGGTCCATGATTCACCGGTGTCCAACACCTGGGTGACCGCATTGCCATCAGCACCGAGTGCTGCCGCGATCACTTCGCCTTGCACGCAGGTGAAGGTGACGCGAAACGAGCCGTCAGCGAGTTGTTCAACCGAGATTGCATAGTCGGTTCCACGGATACCGGCGACGCCGTTCGGGGTGCGGATTTCGTAGTGCGAAGCGCGGGACAATTTTTCGACGCTGCCAACAATGGTGCCGGATTGGACATTCAACATCGTTTCGCTGTCGCCATCTGCGCCACCGACGAAGTTGAGGTTTTCAATCCTCATCATCGTGTTCGGCAGAACGCGCACAGAGGAATTATTGTGGGCAATGGAGAGATTCACGACTGCGTCGGGTCCGATGGTTTTGATGCTCGTTTGGCTATCAAATTCGTCGCCGTTATGAACTGCCATCCAAGGGCCGTCGGCTACGCGATATTGCACATCACCACGAACGCCGTGAGCTTTGGCTTTGCTCTTTTTCATCGCAGCGGCTTCAGCGCTGGCGGTCAGCACTACCAAGGCCAAGGCGCAGGCGATCAGGGCTTTGAAAGAGGAATACATCTTTGTCATAAATACCTTGTCGTCGGAGTTCCCGACATATTTGCAATCAGATTAGCGAGACCGGATATAAAGTCAACGCTGTAAACACGTTTATGGCGTTGTGGCGGCGCGCTGCATTACGGTTTTCCATGGCATTACGCCGGTGGCTTTTGACCATATACTATATTGCGCGGATAAGGTGCGAACTCGATCGGGAAAATCGGTGGAAAGGTCCTGGGACTCGGTTGGGTCGGCTTGGAGGTTGTAGAGTTCCCAGGGTTTGTCGGTTTTGGCGACGAGTTTCCAATTATGCTGCCGGACGGCCCGATTGCCTTCGTGTTCCCAAAACAAGGTGCGGTCGAGGTGGGTGGTTTTGCCTTCGATCACCGGCACGAGACTCAGGCCGGCTGGTGGATGGATTTTTTGACCTGATGCGATAGAGGGATATTTTGCGTGGCTGAGTTCGATCGCGGACGGCATGAAATCGATGACGTGTCCAATGGCCGAAGTGATTGCGCCGGGTTTTGAGATGTGTCCGGGCCACGAAACAATCATCGGTGTGGCGATGCCGCCTTCGTGTACCCAATGTTTGTAGAGTCGGTATGGGGTGTTGCTGACGTTCGCCCAAGCGGGACCGTAGCTTTGCCAAACATCTTCGTCGCCGGCCAAGACGTCTTTGTGGGCGTTGCCGATTTTGATGTCGCGACCGTCGCGGGTGCGTGTTGGGACGTCATACCAATTGCGTTGGAGATTTTCTGCGCAACCGCCGTTGTCGGACAAAAAGATGACGATCGTGTTTTTGTCGAGGTGTTCCTTTTGCAATTGCTCCTGAATTCTTCCGATGCCCCGATCCATGCGTTCGATCATCGCGGCGTAAACGGCCATTCGATTGGCTTCCCAATTTTTATTGGGCGCGTCTTGCCAGCGCGGGACTGTTGGGTCGCGCGGAGATAGAGGGCACGTGGCATCAATCAGGCCGAGCTTAATTAATTTGTCATGACGGCGCTGTCGTATTTCGTCCCAGCCGACTTTGTAAGTCTCGCGATATTTGGCGACGTCTTCGGCGGGAGCTTGCAAGGGCCAATGAGGCGCGGTGTAGGCGACATATAAAAAGAACGGCGATGAGTTGGTGGCAAAATCCGAAATGACTTTTGTGGCGTGGTCGGAAATGGCATCGGTGTAGTAGAAGTTTGTCGGCGCGCGAACGGGGGTGTTGCCTTCTACTAAAGTAAATGGGCCGTAATAGCTACAGACGCCATGAATCGTTCCAAAATATTTTCCGAAGCCGCGTTGCAGCGGCCAATCGTGTTTGTCGTCCCAATACGGGTCGTTGTTCTCATGGTTTAATTGCGGCTTGCCGGTGAAATTTATGTGGGACACGTGCCATTTGCCAACCATGCCGGTTTGATAACCGGCGGTGCGCAATACTTCGGCGATGGTGACGCAGTTGCTGTTTAGTTCGCCGTGGTAACCTTCGATATGTTTGTCATCCATCACGTGGCCAATGCCGGCCTGGTGGGGATATAAACCGGTGAGCAACGATGCGCGCGTCGGGCAGCAGCGGCTCATATTGTAGAACTGGGAGAAGCGCAGGCCATGAGCGGCGAGTTTGTCGAGATTGGGTGTGGAAATTTCCGAGCCGTAACAGCCGAGGTCGGAGAAGCCGAGATCATCGGCGAGAATTAAAACGATGTTCGGGCGCTTGCTTTGAGCGTGCGCACTGATTACGGCAAAACAAAGTGCGAGAACACCGAAGGTGCTAATAACAAGCCGCCGGCAGTTCATAGGCGTGACGCGAGGCGAAACATTTTTTTCGCGTTTTCGTAAAGCAGCTTTCGTTCGATTGCTTTGTTGTTCGAGAGCTTTCGCACGACTGAAATAGTCGAAGCGCCAGAGCAGCCGGCGCCGCGTCCGATGGTGTCGGTGCAATCGCTGCCGTAAACTAATTTGTCCTGATGCCGTTCCAAAAATGCGCGGGTGTGCTCGGGGTCGCGTCTCAAGGCGTTGTTGCCCGAACCGGCGGACAAATCGCCGAACATGTTTGAATAATCGCTCAAGTAACGATCGGTGATGCCGCCGGGTGTGACTTTGCCGCTTGGATAGAGGCGATGCGGATCGTTGTCGCAGTTTTTGTCGATGTTGGCCCAGAAGGTTTGCGCGTGGCCGATGAAGGTCGTCTTTGGATATTTCTCGAGCATTTTGTAGAACCGTTCGAAACCGTAATTGTAGCTGCCGACTTGCCAGTGCATCAAAATGGGCACGTTGTAAGCCTCGGCTAATTTATAAAGTTTCTGCATCGGCGCGGAATCGCAATCGACACCGAATTTTTGCTCCGCGATGATGACGGCGCCGAGTTTCAAATATTTTTCGATCGTCACCGGAGCTTCTTCAAGATCGGTGACTTCGTTTG
This sequence comes from Verrucomicrobiales bacterium, assembly GCA_028293405.1. Lineage (GTDB taxonomy): Bacteria > Verrucomicrobiota > Verrucomicrobiia > Limisphaerales > Palsa-1400 > JAICXV01. Next base: position 1,777 of record JAQGOW010000682.1, on the reverse strand, counting down.
CGCCGAACAAAAATTCGCCGGGATACATTTTCGCAATGGCCATGCACGCTTCGTTGCTCGTGCAGGTGCTTTCCAAGCCGTTGGATCGGCCTTGATGGGTGGACTCGCGATAAACCGGCTTGCCGGACGGGAGGAGAATCGTGGTCGTGACGCCCATGTTGAGCTGGTGCGTGATCATCTGGTCATCGCTACGCGCGGGCTTGATTTGCTGCCATGTTTTCGGGTCGCGCTGGCCGCCGTAGTTCGTGTGTTGATGGATATCGATAATCGGCTCGGGCTTGTTTGCGGGAGCGGCGATTGACGGAAACGTTGATCCAACTGCCGCTAGAGCGGACGTAAATAGAAAATGGCGACGGGATAGAGAATGGGCACTCATGCGAAGTTTCATATTACGACCAAGGGCTTTTGCGGAAAGCGAAATTTTCGCGAGACTATTCGGAAGTGTCGTCGCCGTCGTCTATCCCGGGTCTCAACCCGAACGTGGTCAGTTTTTCGCGCATGGTGAGACGGGAGATACCAAGCCAACGTGCCGCTTTCGCCTGGTTGCCGTGGGCCATTTGTATGGCCTGGGTAAACAACTCGCGTTCCATGCCTTCGAAAACTTTTGCGTAAATACGTTCGGTTTCGCCGCGCTTGGCCTTCGCCAATAATTCAGTGATCCACGTGCTCATGGAGCCATCGCCTTTTTCGGCGACGTGCGTGACTTTCGACATGACCTCGCGGATGTGATCGAGGGTGATGGTGTAACGGCGTGCGAGGAGCATTGCCTGACGCACGACGTTTTCGAGTTCGCGAATATTTCCAGGCCACGGTTGTTCGCGCAGAAATTCCAAAGCGTCGGGCTGAATGGAGGGCGTTTGCACACCGAGTTCGCTGCCGTATTTCTGGAGGAAATATCGAACGAGGGCAGGAATGTCTTCGGCGCGTTGGCGAAGCGGAGGCAGTTTTACGCTGACTACGTTCAAACGATAAAACAAATCTTCGCGGAAGGTTTTCTCGACGATCGCCGCCTCCAATTCGCGGTGCGTTGCGGCGATGACGCGAACGTTGATGGCAATATTTTCCTTCCCTCCGAGTCGTTGGATGTAACGTTCCTGCAGGACACGCAGCAACTTCGCTTGCGTGCTCAAACTCATATCGCCGATTTCGTCCAGGAAAATGGTTCCGCGATCAGCCTGTTCGAAGCGTCCGATGCGGCGTGTGTCCGCGCCGGTAAACGCGCCGCGTTCGTGGCCAAACAATTCACTCTCGAGCAACGTTTCCGGGATGGCGGCACAGTTCACGACGACGAAAGCTTCGCCGATGCGATCACTGTGCTGATAAAGGGCGCGGGCGATGAGTTCTTTGCCGGTGCCGGTTTCGCCGCGAATCAAAACTGTGACCGGCTTTGCTGCGATACGTCCGATCTCCTTATAGATTTGCTGCATGACGCGGCTGTTGCCAATGATGGCGTTCCGTCCTGTTTCGCCGCCGCCCATCTCGACGGGCTCCGTCATGAGCCGGCTGCTCTCGACTGCTTTGCCGACGAGATCAAGCATTTCTTCCATCTCGAACGGCTTGAGCAAATAATCGTAGGCGCCGAGTTTGGTCGCCTCGATGGCGGTTTCAGTGGTGCCGTGCGCTGTCATCAAAATGATAGGCAAACGCGGATTGAACGTGTGCAATTCCTTCACTAACTCGAGACCGTTCATACCTGGAAGTTTGAAGTCGCTGATGACCAAATCGAATTTGCCCATCTTGGCTTGATGCAACCCCGTGTCGCCGCGGTCAGCGATTT
>JAQGOW010000630.1 GCA_028293405.1 Verrucomicrobiales bacterium | reverse complement strand
CACGGAACTTTCTGCTTGGAACACAAAGGCGGAATCGTTGAGTTGGAGTTTGCCCAGGTTGGCTTTGAGATGTTCGTAGTCGGCGGTGTTGATCGGATAAATTCCGCTGAACACCATGGGATGGATTTCTTTGAACCCCGGCAATTGCGGCGAGGGATTGCGCGCCTCAGTCAAAGTGTCGCCCATCTTAACGTCTTTAGGCGTCTTGATATTGCCGGTGAAATATCCGGTTTCGCCTACCTCAAGTTTCTCGCGGACGTAAGGCTTGGGATTGAAGCTTCCAACCTCTTTGATCTGATACGATTTACCGGTCTGTAGGAGTTTGATGTCCATGCCGGCTTTTAGCTCGCCGTTGAAAACGCGCACATGGGTTACGACACCTTTGTAAGTGTCAAAATACGAATCGAAGCAAAGCCCTTGCATGGAAACGGCCCCCGTTGGTTTTGGTGCCGGGATGCGCGCGACGATCGCTTCCAAAATTTCTTCGATGCCGATACCTTCTTTAGCGCTGGCAAGAATGGCCAGGTCGGCCGGAATCGTGAGAATGTCTTCGAGCTGCTGTTTGGCCAGCGCAACGTTGGCGTGCGGCAAATCGATTTTGTTGATGACCGGAATGATCGTCAAATTTTGTTTGGTTGCGAGATGGACGTTTGCGACGGTCTGCGCCTCGACACCTTGTGCGGCATCGATAATCAGGATCGCGCCTTCGCAAGCGCTCAAACTGCGCGAGACTTCGTATGTGAAATCGACGTGGCCGGGAGTATCGATCAGGTTCAGTTCGTATTGTTCGCCGTTTTTGGCCGAATACAACATCGTGACCGGATGCGCTTTGATCGTGATTCCCCTCTCCCGTTCGAGGTCCATCGAGTCGAGAAGCTGATCGGACATATTGCGAGTCGCAATAGTGCCGGTCATATGCAGGAGGCGGTCAGAAAGCGTCGTCTTCCCATGGTCGATATGGGCGATGATGCTGAAATTTCTAATGTGAGCTATGTCCATCTAAATTACTTTACCCTGACAATACTTGTCGGGGCGGAGAACATACGGGCGATGTGGGCAACCGGAAAGGGAATTTTGCAGAAGTGAAAGAGGTCGAAAACCACAATCGAAGCACTGCGTCTTTCGACCAACGGCGATTCGCATTGACCGCCAGCGGCGTTTTCTTACCCTCCGCGCCAACAGAAGTATTGCCATGGAAGCACCCGAAGTCCCCATCGAACAAACTCAAGAGCAGATAACTGAACACGCGCACCACTCTAGGGTGAGCTGGATTTTGGGCGTGGCGCTGACGTCAGCTTTGCTCGCCGCGTTTGCGGCAGTCGCATCGCTCATGGCGGGCGCGCATGCTAATGAAGCGATGATGGAACAAATGCAATCGTCGGATCAATGGGCGTTTTATCAGGCCAAAGGAATCAAGTCCGGCGTTTTGACTGCGAAGACGGATTTGTTGAAGGCTTTAGGGAAACCTGTCAGTGCCGGTGATGAGGAGAAGATGGCTGAATACAAAAAGGAGCAGAAGGAAATTCAGGAGATCGCCGAGCACAAGGAAAAGGAATCAAAGTCGCACTTGCACGTGCACGAAGTTTTGGCGCGATCGGTGACGATGTTTCAAGTGGCTATCGCGATTTCCGCAATTTCGGTCCTGACGAAAAGGCGCCGTTTTTGGTATGTGGGAATTGACTTTGGAGTGATCGGGGTTGTTTGTTTCGTGCAAGGATTATTGACGCACTAGCGCGCCGCTATGAATTCGCTTTGCCTCTTGAATACCCAGAAGGTCTTCCCTAATATTTTTTTTGCCGATGAGACGTTTTTCAATTCTAGCAGTTTTGCTTCTAGCCACCGCCGCTCGCGCCGAATTGCTCGACGGCATCAACGTAATCGTCAATGAGTCAATCATCACTTACGACGAAGTCGAACGGCAACTGGAGCCGAACGCGCGCACGTTGGCGATGACTTATCCGAACGATATCGCGGCGTTTCAAGCAGCGATGTCGAGCAATCGTACCGATATCGTGCGCGGCCGCGTGGAAGGCAAACTCATCCTGGATGAATTTAAGTCGAAGATGAACGGCGGTGATTTGCCGGAGAGCATTTTGGATGACGAAATCCGAACGGAGCTGCGCAAGAATTTCAATGGTGATCGCGCGTTGATGACAAAAACGCTACGCGAAAAAGGCATCACGTCCGAAATGTACCGCGACCAGATTCGCGAACGCATCATCGTGGAGTACATGCAGCAAAAGCAGATCTCATACGATAAAATCATCATTTCGCCAGCGAAGATTGAATCGTTTTATGCCAGCCACGGCGACCAATTCAAAGTCAGCGACCAGGTCAAGTTACGCATGATTACGTTGCCGAAACCGGCAGATTCTCCGGAAGCGGCGCGCAAAATTGCCGAGGAGATCGTACGCAAGGTTGATGCAGGCGCTCCGTTTTCTGAAATGGCCTCAATCTATTCAGCAGGCGCAGAGCGCGCCAAGGGCGGCGACCGTGGTTGGGTCGGTCGCGATGACCATCTGCGCAAAGAATTGGAGCAAGCAATGTTTTCACTGAAGGCGGGCCAGCACAGCGAGATTATCGACTTACCCGAATCGGTGCACATTTTGTATGTCGAAGAAGTTAAACCCGAGCACGTCAAACCGCTCGCGGACGTTCGTGATGAAATTCAACAGAAGTTGCGTATCGACGAACGCCGCCGGTTGTATGAACGCTGGGTGGCGCGATTGAAGAACAAAGCGTTCGTCCGATATGTCGACTAACCGACTATGACAGGCTGGATTGCCATCTCCCTTGGCGACGTGACCGGCATTGGTCCGGAAGTAACACTGAAGGCGCTCGCTGCTGAAGCGAACGCCGATGAGACCAAATATCTCATCATCGGAGATCCCGGCGTGCTCGCGCGCACGAATGAGAAACTCGGGATCAACCTTCCGCTGACTCCTTATTCTGGAGCGCCGAAAGGAAAATTTTTCGTTCACGATCCCCTGCCCGATGAGTTGCCTCAAGGTCTGGCGCCAGGTTCGCCGGCTGCGGCTCGGGCCGCAGTGGCTTGGCTCACGGACGCCGGACAACGATGTTTGAAACAAGAGATGGACGCGATGGTGACTGCGCCCGTCAATAAGGAAGCTATTTTGCGCAGCGGCCAGGCATTCATTGGCCAAACCGAATATCTGAGTGCGCTCGCGGGCACAGAGAAGACGGCAATGATGTTGTTGGGCGAGGACGGCAACGGTCGATGGTTGCGCGTTACTTTAGCTACAACTCATGTGCCGATGAAATTGCTAACTACGCAAATTCGCGCCGACAAGATTGAGTTGGCAATTCGTTTAGCGAATGAGGCGTGTAACGATTTAAAGTTGCCGCGCTGTCGTATTGGTGTTTGTGGATTGAATCCGCACGCAGGCGAAGGCGGCGAACTTGGGCGCGAAGAGATCGATATTATCGAACCAGTTGTGAAAGCAGCGCGCGTGCAAGGGGTGAATGTCGCGGGACCGTTTGCCGCGGACACCTTATTTCACTACGCCTATCGCGGTGATTACGAAGTGGTCATCGCGATGTATCACGACCAGGGGCTTGTGCCTTTGAAGATGGTCGCGTTTGAAACTGGAGTGAATTGGACATTGGGGCTTCCGTTTATCCGCACGTCGCCCGACCACGGCACAGCGTATGATATTGCCGGTCACGGGAAGGCAAGCCCTTCAAGTATGCAATCGGCGATTCGATTGGCCAAGCAGTTGGCGGCAAATCGCGGGAAGAAGTAATTGTTTTAGCGCCAGCCTGCGCTCCCCTGCCCTTTTCCACCGGGACAATACAAATATTAATGGCTGAGAATACCGATTTTTGTCACTGCCGCTACGAAGCCGAGACCCCCAACAATCAAGAGAGCGAAGCTGCCATGGCTGGCCATCACAACACCAACCGTCAAGACCGCGGCCATGATTATCCAGGCCATAATTGCTAAGAAAACGTTCATGTCGGTGCTAATTTAGCGGGTTGAGTTGTTCAATCAAGTTTTCTTCGCTGGCTCGGTTTTCTTTCCGAATTGCGGATCGACCTTCAGCGACATCGCGATGATGAAGCCCGGGATCGCGGATAATAGCACCCAGACAAAGAAGTGTTTGTAGCCGATGCAGTCGGCCACGAAACCGCTCCACATGCCGGGCAGCATCATGCCCAGCGCCATGAATCCGGTGCAGATTGCGTAGTGCGCAGTTTTATGTGCGCCGTCGGCAAAATACAGGAGATACAGCATGAACGCGGTGAAGCCCAAACCGTAGCCGAATTGTTCCACTGCAACGGAACCACAGATCACCAGAAAGCTGTCGGGTTGTGTGTAGGACAGGAAAAGAAAGACGAGTTTCGGTAAATACATTGCGCCGACCATAAACGGCAGCATTCGTTTGAGACCGTGTTTGGCAGCGAGGAACCCGCCGAGCAAACCACCGCAAGTGAGAGCGAGAATTCCGAAAGTGCCGTAAGCGAGGCCGAGTTGGCTCGTGGACAAGCCGATACCGCCGTTTTCGCGACTATCGAGCAGGAACGGCGAGAGGACTTTGCTGAGCTGAGCTTCGTCGAAGCGATATAACAAAATGAACGCCATCGCCATGAGAATGCCGGGCTTTTTGAAGAACGAACCGAGCGTCGCGAAGAATTCGCCGATGAGACTGCGATTGGTCACAACGGGACCGTCGTTGGCTGGACGCGGCAGGACGAAGCTGTGCCAGCAGCTAAACGCGAGGAACAATCCAGCGACAACGAACAGCGTAATCGACCAGGCGACCGGGATGTTGCCGGAACTGGCCACGAATGTGACTGCGGCGTCGGTGTGCAACTTGGGATCGAGTTGGATGATTGCCATTGCGGGCTGGTTCCAATTTTTCGAATTAAAGACAAAGCGCTCGCCTTCAATCAACCGGAACCCCTTGTCACTTTTTCCGAGACCGATGTATTCGATGCCACTGAGTTTGCGCCCGAGGTTGACCGCGACTTCGTGACCGGGATCTTTGCTCAGCCACATATATATGGCACCGACGTTACCGGCGACTGGTGCGGCGGCGGATTTCGGTGGCTTCGGAAAATGGCTCTTCAAAAAGTTGCCAAGTGGGTCCGAGACTTCAGTCGTCCACCAGCTCTTGCCAGTGTCAACTTTCGGTGGCGGCGTGGAATCGTCGACAACAAAACCT